>DATGXZ010000275.1:0-7935 GCA_035298445.1 Flavobacterium sp. | reverse complement strand
ACCCAACGGCATCCTGTATTTGAAAGGCGGCGATCTTTTAGCCGAATTGCGGGATTTTCCGAAAGCGGTGGAATACCCGATTCCCGGGTTTTTCGAAGAGGAATTTTTTGAGACGAAGAAGGTGGTTTACCTGCCTATGTAAGACGCAGAAAATGAGTCTTTAGTTAGACCGCGTCTTTTGCCTTCCGGGCTTTTTTCTCGGCTTTCTTCGCTTTTTTGGCCAGTTTCAGGGCTTTCTCTTTTTCCTTCCGACGCTTCTTTTTGGCCTTTTTCCGGGCCTTCTCTTTTTGAAGTTTCGCTTTCTTCTTCTCTTTTTTGCTCCGCTTTTTCTTCTTCGTGGATGGGGTTTCTGATTCGTTGCCGGTCTGCACCTCTTTGTCTTCGACGGCTACAGTCTGTGTTGACTGTACTTCTTCTTCTAAAGGCAGTGGGTCTTTGGCTTGTTCTTCATTCATGTTATCTTAATGTTTTTTTAATGTAAATAAATTGTTACCAAAGATACGTGCCTTTTTTGAATCCACAACTGATTTTTTAGGGCCGACGGCTGTCGTCAGGGCTAATGTTAGATCATTATTATCTAACTATTAACGAATTAGCCTGCGGGTAAATGTTAACATTGAAACTCCCCTAACGCAGTTTCGCCATCTTACTTTTGCCCTCCAACCTTTTTTAGTTCCTAAAATGAAAAGGCTTTTACTTTTCTTGATAGCGATACCGCTGTTCGCACAGGGCCAGATTTATGTACACAGTTTCGGGACGACCAGCATTTCTGGAAAGCCGTACACCGTAGCGCCCGGGACATTCGCAACCGGACTGACATCGTCTTCCTGGACCACTTCCGCTTCCGGTTTCACGAGCCTCGCCGGAAGTGCAGGACAGGCTCTTTCCCTCAATCCGACCAGCTCTGGCGCAACAGACACCTATACCCTCACCTTCAACGTGAGTACGGGGTATAATTGCACTATTAGCGGGTTCAGCTTCTGGCGCCAGCGAAGCAGCACAGGCCCGCCAACATTGAGCATGACCATTAACGGAACGTCCGTTGGTTCCATCACCAATACCCCTACCTCGGGCAGCACCTTTACAAGTGGCACGCTGTCGGGTTTTTCTAACCTAACGGGCACGGTAACCATTGTACTCACGATGGGAAGCGGAACAGGTGGAAGTTTTCGACTTGACGACTTCACCCTAAGCGGATCCGTGGTAACGTCGAGCGTCGCTGATATCCAGCTTGAGGGAAACGACACCGTCATCGCGGATGCTAGCACCAGTACATCAACGAGCGACAACACATTCTTTGGGAGCGTCAACTATGTGTCGGGCACCATCCAGAAAACATTCACGATACGCAACAACGGTTCTGCCTCACTCTCGCTCACGGGCAGCCCGATTGTGGCCCTAGGGGGCGCTAATTCCGGGGACTTTACCGTCTCGACCCAGCCCGCATCCAGTTCGGTGGGCATTAATGGAACTACGACGTTTACGGTCACTTTTGACCCGTCGGCCGTTGGTACGCGTTCGGCCACCGTTTCGATCTCAAGCAACGACCCGGACGAAAATCCTTATGACTTTGCAATACAGGGAACCGGACTCAATCCGGAGCCTTCGAGCCATGTAGGATCATTCGCCTGTAGCACAACCACCGCCGCCAGCATTCCGTTGTCATGGACGGCCGCAACGGGAGCGAATGGTTACCTGATTAAATGGAGTTCTGTAAGTTATGCCTCGATAACCGACCCCACCGATGGCTCAACGTCAAATGGCACATCGTCTGTTAGTGTGACCGGGACGTCTACTGCCATAACGGGGTTAACATCCGGCACTACGTACTACTTTAAGATCTACCCTTATAGCAATTCCGGCGCTGACATTAATTACCGGACTACCGCCAGCATTCCGCAAACGAGTTGTTCCACACAGGCCGGACCTTGTCTTTCGGAAGCTTTTTCGGCAGGGACGTCTGCCCCCTCGGGCTGGACCTTCACATCTATCGGCGGTACTTACACTTCTTCGGGAAACTATGGAGCGGCGTCGCCATCGCTCACGCTCGACACCACCGGGGATCGTATTGAAACCGCGACGCTATCGGGCACTGCGTCAGAGCTGCGGTTCTGGATCAAAGGACAGGGAACCAATTCAAGTTCTGCGTTACTCGTGGAAGGTTTCAACGGCGCCAATTGGGAAACGATTGACAACATCACCAATTCGATCCCTACCTCAGGAACGACTAAAATTTACAACGGATCATCCTCTCCGTCTTTGGAGCAGACCTATGTCAAATTCCGATTTACTTTTACGAAGAGTGCGGGAAACCTGGCTTTTGACGACGTTGAAGTGTATTGCAATGCAGCCTGTACGGTACCGTCCATACAGGCCTCGTCATTTACGCCTTCATCGAGTCAACCATCCTCAGCCACGGTTGGATGGACACGCGGCAACGGCAACAATGTGTTGGTGGTGGCGCGGGCGGGAAGTGCCGTCAATACTGATCCTGTAAGCGGCAACTCGTATACGGCGAGCACCGTATTCGGGACGGGATCACAACTAGGCACTGGGAACTATGTGGTATATAACGGAACCGGGAACTCGGTCACTATTACCAACCTCACTGCTGGTACGACCTACTACTTTGCGATCTATGAGTGGAATACGGCTAATAACTGTTTCAATGTAACGGAACTAACCGGCAACTTAACGACACCGACCTGTGTGGGCGTCACGATCAGTTCGGTGACACCCGCCTCGGGGCCAGTGGCAACGGAAGTGACCATAACCGCCTCGTCAGGCAACCTGACCAATGCCACGGCAGCGTTCGGAGGTGTTACAGCTACTGTGGTATCGTCTTCAAGTTCCCAGTTGGTCGTACAAATTCCAAACGGAGCCGTCTCCGGGAATCTGGTGGTAACGACAGCTTCCGGATGTCCGAATACGTCTTCCTACACCATCCTCGATTCGGCAAGTAGTGGCTGTCAGGGCGGAACTACGCCGTCTGATCTTTTTATCAGCGAAGTTACCGACGAAACGTTTGGGTCTCTTACCTACGTTGAAATCTATAACGGCACCGCATCTGCTGTGAACCTTTCCTCTGGGAATTATTCCATCAGGGTTCACAATAACGGCGGCAGTAGCGCGTCATGCGATATCGCTCTTACGGGTACAATAGCAGCTAGCGGAACGTTCGTACTGGCCATCGGCAGCACCAGCAATGCGTCTGGGGTGACGCCTAACCAGACTGAAGCCACCTGCGCAGGCATCAATAATAACGATAATGTCCGCCTGTTTAAAAATGGAAGCGGACTTGACCAATTCGGTTACCAGAGCAATACCAACCTAACGGGTGTTGGCGCAGTTGGGTATACCTACCGTCGGAAAAACACCGCCACCGCCCCGAAGTATCCGGCGTTCCTTGAATCGGATTGGGATGTTATCGATGCTCCGGACTCGGCTGCGTTTGATTCAGGAACGGATTATACTGACATCAGTGGGTTTACGCCGTCAACCGGCACTCCTCCCAGCGTTTCCAGCCAGCCTGCTTATAGCCCTGCCTGTACCTCCACGACCTTGACTACAACGGCGGCGGAAGGATTTAATGGTGTAGGCGATACAAAAGAGCTATCCTATCAATGGTATTATGCAGCTCCGGGATCAGCAAACTGGACAGCCGTGACGAATAACGCTACCTATAGCGGCGCAACTACATCCGTCCTCACCATTTCTTCTGTAAGCAGTGTGAACAATTACCAATTCTATTGCCAAATCAGGGAAAATGACACTACGTGTTATAAACTCTCCCATGCGGTAATGGTGAAGGTCAGTACTTCGATATGGGACGGCAGTAGCTGGCAGGGTGGAACGCCCAGTAGTGCTTCCTTAGTCACACTAAATGCCGACTATACCACTTCGACAAATGGTAACCTTGAGGCCTGCAGCCTCACGATTAATAGCCCGGCAACGCTCACGATCAGTGCGGGCGGTTATGCTAACATACAGAACGACCTGACGGTGTCATCCGGAGCCACGCTCGACATACAACACCAGGGTTCACTCGTGATGGTGAATGACGCCGGGATTGTTACGAATTCAGGCACTACGTGGGTACGGAAAACCTCCGCACCGTATGATTTGTACGATTACACCTACTGGTCGGCGCCCGTCAACGCCACTACATTGTTGAACACCTTTTCAGAATGGAATACAAACTATGCGTTCTCATTCAACACCTCCAATTTCTCAGACCTTGACCAGGATAGTTTCGACGATGATCAGGATGATTGGCAGCTGTTGGGTGACACTACCGTTTTTACACCGGGCGTGGGCTACGCTATTATGGGTAGTACCGAATCCGGCAGTGCGAATATCACTTCCTCCGTATCATTTTCGGGCAAAGTTAACAACGGTCCAATCAGCGTTCCTCTTGCCCTTAGTGCCGACAATTCGTTGACGACAGGCGTAAGTGATGATTTCAACCTCATCGGAAACCCCTACCCGTCCGCGATTTCGGCCACCGCCTTTATCACGGCGAACACAGCGCCTGCAAGCGGTAGCACCTCCACCATTTCCGGAACGCTTTATTTCTGGACGCACGTAGGGAACATACAACCTCTTGCTACAAATCCAGGTCCGGACGCGAATAACTTCAATACCGACGATTACGCGCTGTTCAATCTTTCTGGAGGAACACGGGCTGCACTTACGGCGGGCGCATCGGTCACGCCTTCTGGGTTCATCGCATCCGGGCAAGGATTTTTTGTAGAAGCGGTACAGGCGACCAATGTGGTCTTTCGAAATGCCATGCGCAACAAGGCGTACAGTAACACCCAATTTTTCAGGCAGGGAACCCCCGCCTTGAACCCGCCAACCCCTCCCCATCCGCAGCGAGACCGGTTCTGGCTTAATCTGGATAATGTGGATGGTATGTTCAGCCAGCAACTCATCGGATACTTCCCCGAAGCAACCACCGATTATGACATTGGCTATGACGGTCTGGTATCCAAAACCAATAACTATCTTAGTTTCTATTCGTTTACCACTCCCGATAATCCGGAGCCGCTTCGCATTCAGGGGCGTGCGGCTTTCAACCCTTCTGACCTTGTTCCGTTGGGTTATTCTAGTGCGGTTTCGGGGCAAAGCCGTATTTCCCTTGACGAGGTGGAAGGGGTATTCGCTTCAGCCGGACAGGCCATTTATTTAGAAGATTTCGTAGCGGGCGTCATTCACAACCTCAAAGAAGCACCCTATCAGTTCCACACCGAGGCCGGCAGTTTCGAATCGCGCTTCCGCCTAAGGTATACTGCAGCAACCCTCGGTCTTGATTACCCGTCGGCCGCATTCGTCGGTGTATATACCACCCCTTCAGGTGTGGTCATACAGTCAGATCAGCAACCCCTACGTTACGTACAGATTTTTGACATGTTGGGACGAAGGGTGTACGACAGTCAACGTGTTGACGAAAACCGTATTGAAGTGCAAACCGTGCTACCCCGCGCCACTTACATCGCGCAGATTGAACTCGCAGACGGCACGGTCGTGAGCCGAAAATTCATCCGATAAAACCTTGGCACTGAAGCGCCCTTAGACGCTAGGAAGCAATCTCAAGTCGCTTCAGCAGGTTTTTATCGAGTGTTTCTTTCGCGTACTTGACATCGATGTCGAGTGTTTTCTCGTCGGTGCCCGGTAGGTCGTACATCGCATCGGTGAGGATGGCCTCGCAGAGAGAACGGAGTCCACGCGCGCCGAGTTTGTACTCAAGTGCTTTGTCTACGATAAAGTCGAGTGCATCGGGTGTGATGGAAAACTCGATGCCGTCCATTGAGAACAATTTCTCGTATTGCTTTAGCAATGCGTTCTTCGGTTCGGTAAGGATGGCACGCAGTGCCTCGCGGTCGAGTGGATCCATGTGCGTAAGGACGGGCAGTCGGCCGATGATTTCAGGGATGAGTCCGAAATCACGCACGTCACGCGGCGTGATATACTGCAACAGGTTGTCTTTATCGATATGGTCGGTGCTGCGCGACGTAGCGTACCCAACTGCCTGGCGGTTCAGACGTTTGGAGATGATGCGGTCGATGCCATCGAAAGCGCCGCCGGCGATGAAGAGGATGTTTTGGGTATTCACCTCAACAAACTTCTGGTCAGGGTGCTTACGTCCGCCTTTTGGCGGTACATTGACGACAGTTCCTTCGAGCAGTTTCAGCATGGCCTGCTGCACGCCTTCGCCCGACACATCACGGGTGATGGACGGATTGTCGCTTTTGCGGGCAATCTTGTCGATTTCGTCAATGAAGACGATACCGCGTTCGGCCTTGGCGACGTCATAGTCGGCTGCCTGGAGGAGGCGCGTGAGGATGCTTTCGACATCTTCCCCAACGTATCCGGCTTCGGTGAGTACGGTGGCGTCGACAATCGCCAAAGGCACGTCGAGCATGCGGGCGATGGTCTTGGCGACAAGCGTTTTCCCTGTGCCGGTTTGTCCGACCATCAGGATGTTGCTCTTTTCGATCTCGACGTCGTCGGCCGACGGTGCCTGGGTCAGTCGTTTGTAGTGGTTGTAAACCGCTACTGACAAGACCTTTTTCGTTTGTTCCTGCCCAATCACATACTGATCGAGGAAACTGCGGATTTCCTTCGGCTTCCGCAAGACCAGGTCTCCGTTTGTCTTCGTCCCACCGCGGGACTTCAATTCTTCAATGACAATGCCATGCGCCTGCTCGATGCAGGAGTCGCATATATGGGCATTGATTCCCGCGATGAGCAGGTTGGTTTCAGGCTTTTTCCTTCCGCAGAACGAACATTCCAATACTTCTTTCGCCATTCTTTTTCAGTTGAGGGTTCCGGGTTGAGGGTTCAAGGGGAAAGCGATCTTACGAATGCCCCGCTACAAACCGTTGACCAGAACCTAAATTATCGTCTAAGGACTTCATCGATCATGCCATATTCTTTGGCTTCATCGGCTTTCATCCAGTAATCGCGCTCACTGTCGGTGTGTACTTTATCGTACGACTGGCCTGAGTGCTGGGCGATGATTTTGTATAGTTCCTCTTTCAATTTCAGCATTTCCCGCAGGTTGATTTCCATATCGGTAGCCACGCCTTGTGCACCCCCTGACGGCTGGTGGATCATGACGCGTGAATGCGGCAATGCCGAGCGTTTGCCTGGTGCACCGGCACACAGCAATACGGCGCCCATAGAGGCAGCCATACCTGTACAAATAGTCGCAACATCCGGACGGACGTACTGCATCGTATCATAAATACCGAGACCCGCGTAGACGCTTCCGCCTGGTGAATTGATGTAGATCTGAACGTCTTTTGACGCGTCGACGCTCTCAAGGAAGAGCAACTGCGCCTGTATGATATTGGCAATCTGGTCGTCAACGCCGGTTCCGAGGAAGATGATGCGATCCATCATGAGGCGCGAGAACACGTCCATGGCGGTCATGTTCATCTGACGCTCCTCGATGATATAAGGCGTCATATTGGTGGGCGTCATCGCCGCGGTAATCTTGTCAAAGTAAAGAGAGTTGACACCGTGGTGTTTTACGGCGTACTTCCTGAATTCTTTTCCGTAGTTCATGTGGGTAAGAGTTAAATGATCGGTAAAAGGTTGCTTCGGACGGAGCTTTTTTTTTCGCCCGGCCGCCGCTGGCCCTCAAAAAGCATTCCATTGCGGGGCGGCCTGACAAGGCGACAGCCGTAATTAAATGAAAAGAGCGCCCGGGACGCGGACGCTCAAATATAGGTATTTTTCGATTAGTGCTCGCCGTAGGTCGCGGCTACAAACTGGTCGTAGGTCACTTCCTTCACCTTCGCATCTACCTTTTCGATATAGAGGTTGAGCATTTTTTCGCCCATCACCTGATCAGACAGGCGGCGTACTTCCTCCTGGTTGGAGAGCACGCGTGCCACGATGCCGTCGACATCTTCGTCGGATGGATTC
>DATGXZ010000274.1:0-2864 GCA_035298445.1 Flavobacterium sp. | reverse complement strand
GGTGGCGTATGTCATCTCGAAAGGCATCTCCAAAGAGCGCATCTCGGGCAAGGGCTATGGCGAGAGCGAACCGAAGGTCGACTGCAAAGAGGCCTGCACCGAAGAACAACACGCGATGAACCGCCGAAGCGAGTTCCTCATTGTGAAGAAATAAGGTACCTAAAAACGTCCAGACAGAATCCCAGGTATACCGCCTGGGATTTTTGTTTTTTGGCGCCTTTACGGCCTACGGCTGCAATCCCACTGGGGCACGGGCGTCTTTGCCTCTCGCATCCGGGCTTCCGTTGGTCGCCCCGCTGCTCGGCAAAGTCTGGCCCGTGCCCGGCGTGCGATTTCCGCCTCCGTCCGGGCGCGACGGTTCAGTCAGGAACGTCAAGGGCAATGATTGTGTATTTGTCGATTGTCGCCTACCTTTGTCGCATGACGAAAATCCGTATCACCAAGCAGTTTAGTTTTGAAACCGGCCATGCCCTTTATGGCTATGATGGCAAATGCCGTAATGTGCACGGCCATAGCTATAAACTGTCGGTAACCGTCATCGGAACGCCATTGGCTGATACCGCGCATGTAAAGTACGGGATGGTCATCGATTTTTCGGATCTGAAGAAAATCGTCCGCGAGGAGATTGTCGATGTATTTGACCATGCCACGGTCTTCAACGGCGGTACGCCACATGTGGAATTGGCGAAGGAGCTCCGTGAGCGCGGGCACCACGTCATCCTTGTCGACTACCAACCGACGAGTGAGAATATGGTCATTGATTTTGCGGCTAAGCTCCAAAAACGCCTCCCGTCGAATGTCAGCCTGTTTTCGCTGCGGTTACAGGAGACCGAAACGTCTTACGCGGAGTGGTTCGCTTCCGATAACCCCTGATTATTTCTTCCGAAAGGCTTCCAGCGCCTGTCGTGTAAAATCCGACAGCACGAGGCTGCCTGAAATCGCTGCACGTTCATACAACAAGGTGCCCCAGTGATCAGTGCCTTCCCACAACGCTTTCTTCATTTCCGACAGCGCTTCCGGATTACAACCGCCCAGGGTTTCGACGAAGCTGTCCAATGCCACATCCATAGACGCGATATCGTCGCACAGACGCGAGAAAAGGCCGCGTTGCAGGGCCCACGTCGCATCTTTCCATTCCGATGGCGCAAACGAGAGTTCTGCGAGTCCGGATTTGCCTACCTTCCGCTCGACGGCCGGCGCAATGACGAACGGACCGATGCCAATCGCCAATTCCGATAACCGAACCGAGGCAGCATGTGTGGCAAACACGTAATCACAGGCCGCCGCCAATCCTACTCCACCGCCCACGGCTTTCCCCTGCACGCGGCCGATGATGGGTTTCGGGCACTGTCGCATGGCGTTGATGACGTTGGCAAAGCCTGAGAAGAACCGCGTGCCGGTATCCGGGTCGGAAATCGACAACAGTTCATCGAATGAAGCGCCCGCACAGAAAGCCCCGTCGCCGCTGCTTTGCAGCACCACCAGCGCCACTGTTGGATTGTGCGCGAGTTGCCCCAACGCTTCCGTAAGTTTCAGCAACTGGGAGGAAGGAAAGGAATTTCCCGCTGGATGACCGAACGTGACATACGCCGCATTACCGCGGATCGAGACCGAAAGAGAACCGGAATCGGACATAGTAGAATGTTTGTGACAAGGTACGATTTTTGGGCAAACCGTTTTGGGATTGGCTTGAAAATACTATATTTGCCTCCACTTAGCCGGGGATGTAGCTCAGATGGCTAGAGCGCTTGCATGGCATGCAAGAGGTCGTGGGTTCGAGCCCCATCTTCTCCACCAAAAGCCTGAACGTATCGTTTGGGCTTTTTTGTTGTAGCGAAGGCATTTTTTTATCCTTCGAAGGCACTTCTTTCCGAAGTAATCCAGTTGGTCTGACCACATCAAAAGCAAAAAGGACGCCTCTCAGCGTCCTTTCCTCTACATATTCCTCTACGTTTTACACCTTCTTCTCCAACTCAAAAGAAAGCGTGATGGCCACTTTGTCGGCGATCTTGTTCTTCACCACCGCCGGAATTGAAATACCGTAATCCTGCGGTTTGACCGAGAACGTGCCCTTGGCCGATAGCTTATCGCCCGACGGCACAAACGTCATCGTCGTTTTCACGCGCTTCGTCACGTTGTGGATGGTCAAATCGCCTTCCACCTCGCACACCTGCTTCTGTTTGGAATTCGGGTTGAAACCACTGACCTTTCCTTTGAAAGTGGCTTTTGGGTATTTGTCCGACTCCATATAATTCTCATTGAAGTGCTCTTCCATCAAAGGGACTTTGAAACGGAAGGCCTTCACCAACACCAGCGACACGAACTCACCTGTCGACGTATCGAACAGGCAGGAAGCCGTGTTGGTCTTCGCCGCAACCTCTTCAAGGGCAGGCATCGACGCTTCAAAACTGATTTCACCCGAGCGGGTGATCATTTTCTGGGCCGAGGCACCAGCGAACGGGAGGGTCACCAACAAGGCAACAAGCCATTTTTTCATAACTGCTTAATTAGGGAATCCATTATTGGCCCAGGTTGTTACAATGTTGATTTTGCTCTGTGGCATCCGACCCGCTTCCGGCATCCCCTCACCCGATGGTGCGGAGATTTCATCTAAAAGGCCTTCTTCAATCACGGCATTTCGCACCTGGTCGTAGGTTTCGAGATACGGTTCCTGGCCGCCGTCTACGCTGTGGCAGCTGGTGCAGTTTCCGTTCATGATTGGTTTAACATCTGCCGTATAGGTGGGGTCGGTCACCGTGGCCGACACTTCATCATACGTTCGTGATTCGCACGACACGGCCACAAAGGCCACCGCTGCGATAAGTAAGGTTCCAATCGTCTTCATCTTAAAATACTCTATACAT
>DATGXZ010000273.1:0-2086 GCA_035298445.1 Flavobacterium sp. | reverse complement strand
TACGGCAGGTTCGCCACAACACCTTTGGCGCCGTTTGCGGTAAGCGCGTTGACGAGGTTGTTGTAGGTTACCCCGAACACGGTTGGGTCTGTAATGTCACTCGTTCCGTAGGTAGCCGGGTTCGGGTTACCGGTTTGATTCGTACCGGTTCCACCCGATGTCGCGTAACCCAAAACGTCATTTCCTCCAATCCAGAGGGAGAAAAAGGTAGGGTTTTGTGCCACAGCGTCTCCAACTACGGTTGCCGTAGCAGCGCTGGCGAAACGTCCGAAATACGGGTTAAGCGTTCCGTATCCAGCAACACCGAGGTGGTAGCTCTTCGCTCCTGGCACCCCAAGGTTGTTAAACGGTCCTGCGACGGTCGTGCCGAACGCCGTTCCGGACACACCGGATACGTTAGCAGGACCTGACCCATTGAAGTACAGACGTGTCGGGAACTGAGGAATCTGCACGCCACCAGCAGAGAAACCACCTACGTTGTCGGTCATGAACGGCGTGGTGAATGCACCACCTCCGGCCAGGGCAAACTGTTGGGCGATAATGTTTGGATAGGCATTTTCCTGTCCCGCCTTGAACAGCGCGTTATCGCTGAAGCCGGCCGCAAATGAGTCACCCAGGGCAACGTATTTCGAAAGGTCGGCCGAACCGGATGTAATCGGCTCTTCGGCAGGGGTACTGTCATCCTGGCTACAGGCTGAAACAATCAGCGACGCCAGCAACACCCATTTCATATTCTTTATCATGATTCCAGAAATTTTATCGTTAGCAATGTGTTATGGGTTGATGGTCAGTGAGGCATACAGGATACGGCCAACTTGTCCGGCACCAATCACCTGGATGTAGTCGCCTCCGAAGATGTTCGAACCTCCGATTTTCAGCAACGATTTGATCGACGGGATCGAATAGTTGATCTGTGCGTCGAACACGGTGTTTTCCGGCACCATACCATCGGCGAAAGACGCCTGGTAAAGGTACTCGCTGTTCCAACGTACGTTGAAGTTGTAGCCAAAATTCTTGAAGAGTTTGGCATTCGCAAACGTACCCTTGATGCGGTGTTTCGGCGTGTTGAAGCCCGGAATGAACGACGGATCGTCGCTTTGGTTGAAATCGAAATCAGCATAGTTATAGTTGACGCCAAGTTCGAAATCTTTGTATACCTTCTTGGAAAGGCCAATGCCGACACCAAATGAAGTCACCTTCGCGGTAGTGTTGGTATATACCTGGTACACACGACGGTCTCCGAAACCAAGCGCCTGGTAACCCAACTGTACGGCCGGGTCACTTGAATCCGTTCCAGCCACACCATAATAGGGTGTAATGACACGTGATTGGTTCAGGAAGTCGTTGTAGGTGTTGTAGAACGCATTGATATCAACTGACAGGTTGTTGTTGACTACCGAACGGTAGCCGACTTCTACCGCCTGCACGCGCTCCGGTTTCACGAGTCCGATTTTAGCCAACTGGAGGTCGGCCGGGTTCTGTGACGCAGCAAATGCCTGTACGGATGAAAGCGTATACGCATTGGTATAGGCATCGCGACCGGTAAGGGTAACCGTAGCCGGCTGTCCGGCGGCTACACCGGCAGAGCTTACAGTCAGCGTTTCAACGTAACGGTCGAGGTTGTCAGGCGCCGAACCGATCAAAGCGAAAGGCCCGAGGTCGAGTCCAATGTACTGGTCTTGGGTCGTAGGGTTACGGAAACCGGTTTGGTACGACACGCGGAAGTTGTGCTCTTTTTTGGCACCGGCAGAATATACCGCGGCGATACGTGGAGAGAAGAAGCCATCGAAGTTCTGGCTTTTGTCGTAACGGATAGAACCGGTCAGTTTCAGGCGGTCATCCATCACTTTTTTCTGCAATTGGGTATAGGCACCGTATTCGTTGTAACGGATCGGTCCGTCGAAATCGGTGAAAATGGTACCTGCTGAATTCAACTCATATTGGCGTACGGAACCACCGACCTGTACTTCCGCAAACTTGATCATGTCCTTGAAGTTGTAGTTCAGGTCGCCATGATACAATTTAGACTCGTCGATAAACTTGGCACCTTGCGTCAGGTCTGGGTTTTGGATGATGGTAGCCAATG
>DATGXZ010000272.1:0-11598 GCA_035298445.1 Flavobacterium sp. | reverse complement strand
CGTTTAGTTACCGCCTCGATTTCAAATTCAACAAGAACAACCCGAAAGACCTGGTGTTCGACAGTTCGCTGAAAAAAGAAAAACTGCGCATCACCAAATACGGCGAAGCCAACCTGAACAAACTCAATGGCGACTTTGTCTACCATGCTGTTGACCGTGGGCGGGTGCAACGCGGCGTACTCGTGGGAACGGCAAACCCCGATTTCACGCCCCTCGACCAGATCTCACCCTACCTGCGAAAATGCGTCTTGACAACAGAAGATCCATCTTTCTTCCATCACAAAGGTTTTATTGCAGAAGCGTTCCGACAGTCGATCATCAAGAACATCCGGACGAAGAAGTTTTCACGCGGGGCGAGCACGATCAGCATGCAGTTGATCAAAAATGTGTTCCTGACGCGGGAGAAAACGCTGTCGCGGAAATTGGAGGAAATCCTGTTGGTTTACATCATGGAAAACAACCGCATCGTCAGCAAAGAAAGGATGCTGGAAGTATATTTCAACATCATAGAATGGGGACCTGATATTTATGGTGTGGGCGAAGCAAGCCGCTTTTATTTTGACAAACATCCGTCGGCGCTGTCGTTGAACGAATGCCTCTTCCTGGCCAATATTATCCCAAGGCCAAAAGGTTTTATGTGGCAGTTCGGTGGCGATGGCAACCTGCGCAAGTCCGCCATACAGAAACAGGACTTCCTGACGAACCTGATGATGCGCCGCGGCTTGCTTACAGCCGATGATACGATTTACAAATCGCTGCCGGTGGTCATCTCCGGACGGGCCAAAAGTTTCATCCGCATCCACCAGCCCGACTCGATTGCCGTCGACTCAACGGCGGTCGATGATGAATTTAATTTCTGACGTTCCAACCTTTGGCCCGGATTTCGGCTCCTAACCAAAAAACACTCGTATGAAGAAACTTCTTTTTATGTTGCTTTGCGGCAGTTCGCTTGCCGTGGCACAAAAGCCCGTCTTCACCTCCGCGAAGGTGCTGGCGGCCAACGTCTACAGCAACGCGGCCGAATTATCGCAGACGGCCACGGTGTCACTTCCGAAAGGAACCAGTGAAATCGTCATCAAGAACGTCGCCGACCAGTTGTTGGAAAACACCATCCGGATTGGCGCGCCTTCGAGCGTGACCGTCCTCTCGTCGCAGTTCACCAACAATTATATCAAAGAATATGAGTTGGATGAGAACAGCCGTGAAGTAAAGGCCATCCGGGATAGCATCCAGCTATTGGAAAAGCAGGTGCAACGGACCATTAACCTCAAGGACGCGGAAGCAAAAGCCATCGAACTCCTCGACGCCAACCAAAAAGTGACCAGTACGGCTTCGGGCACCGCCGTTGAACTGGCGAAACTGATGGCGTATTACCGCAGCGAACGCCTCAAGGCCGCGAACGCCTTTGACGACCTCGATGAAAAACTCAAAGACCAGCAGAAACGCCTGGCCGAACTCAAAAACCGCCTGGAAATCGACAGCCAGAAAGCGGAAAAAATCTCACGGGGCAAACTCGTACTGCAGGTCATGAACGAATCGGCCGGCAATGTGCTGTTTGAAATAGCCTATTTGACGCCAGCGGCGGGATGGCGTCCGTTTTATGACCTGCGGGTGAATTCGATTTCCGCACCGATTGAAGTGGCCTACAAAGGTCAGGTATGGCAAAGCACCGGCATCGACTGGAAACAGATCAACCTCAAACTCTCAAGCGGCAATCCGTCGCAGAGCAATACGGCTCCGATTTTGAATGCGTGGTTTTTGCAGTATTATATGCCGATGCCTTCTGGATTTAACGACTTGAGCGAAGTGGTGGTAGAAGGATATAATATTACCAGAGACAAATCCAAATCAAACACCCTAATCTCAGGTGCGCCCGGAGCAGCGGCAAGTGTTAGACGATATGATAGTGACGGCGTTTCCGATTTCACCTCCGTCACCGAAAACCAACTCAACGTTTCTTTCGACATCGACATTCCGTACGACGTCGTATCGAACGGAAAACCCCACAGCGTCAACCTGAAACAATTGAAACTGCCGGCCAACTATAAATTCTACGCCGCACCAAGGGCTGACGACGACGCCTTCCTGCTGGCACGCATCGGGGATTATTCGCAATACAACCTGTTGCCGGGCGAGGCCAACATCATCTTCGAAAATATGTATGTAGGCAAGACGACGCTCAACGCCAACCAAACGTCCGACTCGTTGAACCTGAGCATGGGCCGCGACCGGAAGATTTCCGTCAAGCGGGAAAAACTAGAAGACAAATCGGGCACCAAGTTCCTTTCATCGAAAAAAGAACAGACGTTTACGTATGAGATCACTGTTCGGAATAACAAGAAAGAAGCCGTTTCGCTGATGCTGAAGGACCAATATCCGCTAAGTACCGACAAAGAAATGGAGATCGAACTCAAACAAAGCGACGGCGCGAAGGTGAATACCGAAACCGGCATCCTCACGTGGGAATTGGAGCTGAAGCCAAACGAAACGAAAAAAGTGCGGCTGAGTTATAAGGTGCGTTCACCGAAAGACAAGGTCATCTCTAACCTATGATGACCATCCCGTTACCTACAAAACCGCAGCACACGTTGCGGTTTTGTCTTTTATCGGCAAGCCATGTTTCTTTAGCGATAGTCCGTTTCGGAAAAAACCGTACCTTGTGTATTCAATCTACTTGCTATGAAATACTTATACCTCCTTCTCATCCTGATCGACCTGCCGCTTTCGGCCCAGACGGTCAACATCCAGCTCTTTGCCCAGGGATTCAGCGGCATTACCGAAGTTGTCAACGCCGGCGACGCACGCTTATTCGTGGTTGAAAAAAGCGGTCGCATCAAAATCCTCAATCCCGATGGTACGACCGAAGCTACGCCTTTCCTTCAGCTGCCGGCGAATATGCTCGGAACGAGCAACGAGCAAGGTTTGTTAGGACTTACCTTCCACCCGAACTACGCCACGAACGGCTATTTTTACATCAACTATGTCAATTCGGGTGGTGATACGGTCATCGCGCGCTATTCTGTGAGCAGCAGCGATCCTAACCTGGCCGATACCGCTTCGGCCTCCATCCTTTTAACCATTGACCAACCCTTTTCCAACCACAACGGCGGTACGCTGAAATTCGGACCCGACGGCTATCCCTACATCGGTATGGGCGACGGCGGCAGTGCCGGAGACCCTGGAAATCGGGCGCAGAACCTCGACCTTTTACTCGGTAAAATGCTGCGTATTGATGTCGACGGGGGAAGCCCATACACCATTCCTGCCGATAACCCCTACGTTGGTATCGACGGCGCCGATGAAATCTGGGCGGTCGGACTCCGTAATCCCTGGAAATTCTCGTTCGACAGTGAAACAGGCGACCTCTGGATCGGCGATGTCGGGCAGGATGTGATGGAGGAAATCAATAAAGCACCCGCCATTGCGGCCGGACTCAACTACGGCTGGAAATGCTATGAAGGCACGTCGGTATACGCTTCGTGCAATACACCTGGCGTGACCTATACGGCTCCGTTCGCCGAATACAGCCAGATAGCTACCGGTGGATGTTCCGTAACCGGCGGCTATGTCTACCGCGGGACGGCCTATCCAAACTTCGTGGGGAAATACTTCTTCGCCGATTTTTGCCAGAACCGCATCAATTATGTTGACGCATCCGGCGTCATCACATACTCGGCCACTTTCAGCGGATCGAATTTTTACACGACTTTCGGGGTTGATGTCAACAATGAACTGTACGTTGCCGGAAATGCCGGTCGTATCTATAAAATAATTGACACCTCGTTGGGCGTGGACGATCTTTCCGTCGCAACCGTCGCGTTGTATCCGAATCCGGGGCGACAATTCGTCTCGGTGACAACCTCCGGACACACCTTGCCTGCTACCGTCAGCTTACACGACCTGACCGGAAAACGGCTGTGGTCGCAGACGATGACAGAAGCCGAAACGACGCTTGATGTACATGGATTCGCACAGGGCATGTATTTGTTGACCGTAGCGGATGACAAAGGACAACGGACAACAAAACGACTCGCTATCGACTGATTACGGTGCCGGATTCGGGAATCGCTTCTGCACCGCTTCGATTTCGCGAAGGACAGTCGCATCAAGTGTGACCGAAAGTGTGTTGATATTTTCTTTCAGTTGCGTGAGGCTGGTTGCGCCCAGAATAGTACTTCCCACAAACGGTTGCTGACGGATGAAAGCCAAAGACAGTTCCGTCAACGTGAGTCCGTGACCCGACGCGATTTCAGCGTAGGCTTCCGTGGCCGCAATGGCTTCCGGGGAGTTGTAGCGCGCGAAATTCGGGAATAAGGTCAGTCGCGCATCCGCCGGTTGTTGTCCGTTTCGGAACTTACCCGTCAGCCGACCGAAGGCAAGCGGCGAATAGGCCAACAGCGGCACATTTTCCCGCAGGCTGCATTCCGCAAGTCCGATTTCATAGGTGCGGTTCAACAATGAATACGAATTTTGCACACTTTGGATACGCGGCAATCCTTTGTGTTTGGCTTCCTCAAGGAACCGCATCACACCCCACGGCGCTTCATTTGAAAGTCCTATAGCACGTATCTTCCCTTCGTCGATGAGTTTCTGAACAGTTTGGAGGATATCGAAGGTGTTGTCTTCCCATTCATCCTCCTGCGCCACGAACCCCAATTGCCCGAACATGTTCATCTTCCGGGCCGGCCAGTGCAACTGGTAAAGGTCGATGTAATCGGTTTGCAGGCGCGACAGGCTTTTTTCCACCGACAAACGAATCGTCTCAGGCGTATAGCGCATGTCTTCGCGGATGTAGGGGAGTCCGCGGTTTGGCCCCGCAATTTTACTTGCCAATACGATGTCAGATCGGCGTCCTGACTTTTTTAGCCAGCTACCAATGATCCGCTCAGTATCACCGTACGTGGCTTCACGCGCGGGTACCGGATACATTTCAGCCGTATCGATGAAGTTGATGCCGGCGTCAAGTGCCGCATCGAGTTGGGAATGTCCCTCCGCTTCGGAGTTCTGTTGCCCGAAGGTCATGGTGCCCAGGCACAAGTTGCTTATGCGGATGCCGGAAGAGCCGAGAAACGTAAAGTCCATAGAAAAAAGAAAGCCCAAAGGTAGGCATTCAACAGGAAGTGCGTGTGCTTAGGCGGCGGTTTCGAACGCGATGAAGTGCATCAATTCGCCTTTCGAATTGAACATCGGGAAGGCTTTGATGTGGCAATCATACGTACGGCCGTCTTTGTAATAGTTGATGACGGTCTCTTCGAACGGACGACGGTCGGAGATAGCCTGACGAATACGTGCCGATGTGTTTGCATCGGTTCCGGGGCCTTGGAAAATCTTAGGGCTCGCGCCGATGATTTCCTCGGGCAGATAACCATTCATGCGGGTCATGTTGCGGGTCGCATGTACGATACGTACCTGCGGATTGGTGACGACCATTACATGATCGGGGGTGATAAGCGATTCTACATTACGTTCAATCACCCAGCCGTGGCGTTCGCCGAAGGCCAGCACCGCATACACGTCATACATCGCGATACGACGCGCCTCTGCTTCATCGAGGCAGTCCCAGAATGAAAGCGGTGCCTTCATGGGTTTTTGCCGGGCAAACTGGGCGGCAATGGCTTTATCGTATTGCTCAAATTCGTTCATGACATAGTTTTGCATGGGGTAAATGTAATAGGATTTTGCTTAGTCAGTTCACGATTTGGCCGTCTTTAACCTTTGCCGAACCTATCAGAACTCGAATTTTAGCTGCACGGCCATGGTTTTTTTCTCTTCCGTATTGAGGTTGGTGAGCGATAATCCCAGCAGTCGGACCGACTCTTTCATCTTCTCCTGGTAGAGCAATTCACGGGCCGTTTCGAGCATCAGGGACTTGTCGGAAATATAATAAGGAAGCGTTTTGCTACGGGTTTGCAGCGTAAAATCACTGTATTTGATCTTCAGCGTGACCGTCTTCCCGGCAATGCCATAACGCTGGATGCGGCGTTCAAGTTCTGCAGCAATACCTTCCAGCCGATCCATCATAAACACCTCTGACGTCAGGTTTTCATTGAACGTATGCTCGGTGGCCACGGATTTTGCAACGCGTTCCGACTTCACTTCACTGTGGTGGATACCCCGCACAATATGGTAGTAGTACGCCCCTGACTTACCGAAATGCTCCTCGAGAAAAGCCAGTGACTTTGCCTTCAGGTCGGCCCCGGTGAAGATGCCGAGGTGGTACATGCGGTCGGTCGTTACTTTTCCAACGCCGTAGAATTTCCGGATCGGAAGCGCTTCCAGAAACGGAATCACCTCTTCCGGCATGACGGTTTTCTGTCCGTTTGGCTTGTTGTAATCCGATGCGACCTTTGCCACGAATTTATTGATGGAAATACCCGCCGACGCGGTGAGTCCGGTTTCCTCGAATATGCGTTTCCGGATTTCGGTGGCAATTAGGGTGGCACTCGGGTTTCCTTTTTTGTTTAAGGTAACGTCAAGGTAGGCTTCATCGAGTGACAGGGGTTCTACCTTATCGGTGAACTCATGGAAAATGGCACGGATCTTCTTCGAAATCTCTTTGTACCGGTCGAAACGCGGTTTGACGAAGATGATATCCGGACAATTCTTCTTGGCGAGATAGCCACTCATCGCGCTCCGGACGCCGAATTTACGCGCTTCGTAACTGGCCGCCGATACCACGCCGCGGAGTTCACTGCCGCCCACGGCTATGGGTTTGCCGCGCAACGCCGGGTTGTCAAGCTGTTCAACCGAGGCATAAAACGCATCCATATCTACATGGATAATCTTGCGCAGCCGCGGAGGTGCCGCCGAAAAAGGGTCGTCCGGATGTAGGTTTTCGTGGGAAAGCATGCCTCTGTAAAAATACAAATTGGCAAGGGGAAATTTCCGTATCTTTCCCTAAATCGAAACCCGATGCTTGAAATCGAACGCAAATTCCTGGTCGCATCCGATGCGTTTAAAACACAGGCCCGCACGCACCAACACATCGCCCAGGGCTACCTTTGCAGCCATCCCGAGCGAACCGTTCGGGTGCGTATCAAAGGCGAAGTGGGGTTCGTGACCATCAAAGGGAAAAGCAGCGAAAACGGCACCACGCGCCTCGAATGGGAAACCGAACTCCCGCTGTTTGAGGCGAAACCGCTGCTCGGCCTCTGTGAACCGGGCATCATCGACAAAACGCGTTATGAAGTCGAATGGGCCGGACACGTTTTTGAAGTGGATGAATTCCATGGAGAAAACGAAGGCCTGCTGCTGGCGGAAATCGAGTTGACTTCGGAAGATGAGGATTTCGAACGGCCCAACTGGCTCGGTCTGGAAGTGACGGCCGACCCGCGCTATTACAATGCTTACCTCAGTAAACATCCGTATACCACCTGGAAAGATGCGTAGTTATCTATTTATTTTACTGGCCTTCATCCTGGTCTCCTGTCATTCAGGCGACGTGTTGAACACACTGGATACCGACTTTCCCGACAACCGTTGGCAGGCCGATACATCAAAAACTTTTTCGTTTACCATTGAAAAAGAAGGTACGTATGACGTCATGGTCCGTTTCAGCCACGTCGCCGGTTTCCAGTTTCCGGAAGTGCCGATGACGCTGAGCCTTTCGTCGCCGAACGCACCCACCGACCTATACGAGCAGTCGCTGGAAGTAGTCGACACCAACGGTGAAGACAAAGGGGACTGTTCAGGTGATATCTGCGATCTGGAGCAGGTGTTTGCATCCCACATCAGACTTGCGCCCGGTACCTACACCGCTGCACTTACGCAACGGTTTCCGAATGCCTACCTGCCCAACGTATTGGGAGTCGGGCTGCGTGTAACTCCGTCATCCCATTAACATGCGCTACCTACTCTTCCTCTTGTTTTCCCTATCAGCATACGCCCAGCGAATGGAAACGCTGACGTACTTTTCAAACGACACCCTTTCCCTCCAACTCGACCTGTTTCGTCCGGAGCAGCCGGTAAAACAGCCGATGCCCTTGCTCTTGTATGTGCATGGTGGCGGCTTTTCGGGCGGCGACCGTACTTCGGGCCACACCCTCTGCCGTTTTCTGGCGTCGAAGGGCTACGCAGCGGCAACGCTTTCGTATACACTCTACATGAAAAATAAGAAGTTCAGTTGCGACGGCGTGCTGACCGAGAAAATACGGGCGTTCCGCTATGCGGTGAGCGATCTTTGGCAGGCCACGGCGTTCTTCCTTCGCAACGCCAAAACGTATAATATTAACCCCAACCAGATCTTCATCGCCGGTTCAAGCGCCGGAGGTGAAACGGTATTGCATGCGGCGTTCTGGGACCGTAAACGAATGGACCTTTACAAAAGTGACCTGCCTGAGGGTTTTCGATACGCCGGACTCGTTTCAGGAGCGGGTGCCATCATGGACCTGAACCTTATACGGAAAGACAACCAGATTCCGATGTTGCTTTTCCACGGAAATGGCGACCGGACGGTGCCGTATGGCGCAGCAGCGCATCACTATTGCCCGACAGATGCCAGCGGGTGGTTGATGCTGTTCGGTTCGGGATCGGTGTATGACAAAATGGTGGCGCTTGGCGGTTCGGCGGCGTTGTATACATATTGCGGCGGCGGACACGAATTCAGTGGTACGTTATTCGAGCAAGACCCGCATCCGGTGTGGGATTTCCTGACGGATGTGTTGGCTGGAAGCAAATTCCAGTCGCACACGATTATCGCTACAGGGAAGAAAAACGAGTTATCGGCAGCGTATTCGTTTTGCGACTGACTCAGGCAAACTGGTATTCACGGAATACCTCACCAATCATATCCAGTGTGCGATACAATTCTTCCGGCGTTTCCTCGGTGACCAGCCGTTGGCGGTATTCCTTGAAATTCGGGACTCCTTTGAAGTAGTTGGTGTAATGACGACGCATCTCTACAATCCCTACGCGCTCCCCTTTCCATTCCATTGACCAGGTCAGGTGGTTGCGGGCAGCTTCTACCCGATCGTCCATGGTAGGAAGCGGAAGGTGCTCGCCTGTTTGGAAGTAGTGTTTGATTTCATCGAAAATCCAGGGATAACCGATGGCAGCGCGACCGATCATAATGCCATCGACGCCGTATTTGTTTTTGTATTCAAGCGCTTTTTCAGGCGAATCGATGTCGCCATTCCCAAACACCGGCATCGTGATCCGGGGGTTGTTTTTGATGCGGGCGATGTGTGACCAATCGGAATGCCCTTTATACATCTGGGCACGGGTGCGGGCATGGATCGTCAGGGCCTGTACCCCGATATCCTGCAGCCGTTCTGCTACCTCATCAATGTTGATGGAGTCGTCGTCCCAACCCAGGCGGGTTTTCACCGTCACAGGAAGACTAGTCGATCGAATGACAGCTTTCGTAAGACGTACCATTAGGTCGATATCCTTCAACACGCCGGCACCGGCCCCTTTGCACACGACTTTCTTAACCGGACACCCAAAGTTGATGTCGACCAGGTCGGGCTGTACGGTCTCTACGATCTTCGCCGACATCGCCATGGCTTCTTCGTCTCCTCCGAAAATCTGGATCCCAACCGGACGTTCATAGTCGAAAATGTCGAGTTTCATGCGGCTTTTGATGGCGTCGCGGATGAGTCCTTCGCTCGAAATAAACTCCGAATACATCAGGTCGGCCCCATGCTGTTTGCACAGCCGGCGAAACGGCGGATCGCTCACGTCTTCCATGGGGGCCAGCAAGAGCGGGAAATCGGGTAGCTGGATGTTGCCGATTTTGGGCATCGCTTTTTTTTTGCAAAAGTACACCGGATTAGTGGAATTCGCTACACCCTCAAGCTATTAACCACCCACGGGCTCGCCTCCGTTGATGTGCAGTACCTGTCCGGTAACGTAGCTGCTGTCGGCACAGGCCAGATACACATAGGCGGGTCCGCACTCTGAAGGTTGGCCCGCGCGCTTCATCGGCGTATCGGTTCCGAACTTCGCCACATGCTCCGGATCAAAGCTACCGGGAATGAGGGGCGTCCAGATGGGGCCCGGGGCAACAGCATTCACGCGTATGCCGCGTTCCGCCAATTGAGCGGCCAGAGATCGGGTAAACGTCACAATGGCGCCTTTGGTAGCTGAATAATCCACAAGATGTGGACTCCCGGCATAGGCGGTCACGGAAGCGGTGTTGATGACGCATCCGTCCGGACCGAAATGCCGCAATGCTTCCTGCGTGGTGAAAAAGAAAGGGTAGATATTGGTGCGGAAAGTCGTGTCGAGTTGTGCTGCCGAAATGCCATCAAGAGCGTCTTGTGGAAATTGCATGGCCGCATTATTGACCAGGATGTCGATACCTCCGAAGGCGGCAACGGTGTCGGCAACGATACGCCGTGCGAACGATTCGTCTTTGAGGTCGCCCCTCAGCAGCAGGCACTTTCGCCCTTCGGCCTCAATCATTTCACGGGTATCCGCGGCATCTTTCTCTTCATTGAAATACGAAATGGCGATGTCAGCGCCTTCTCGTGCAAAATGGACCGCCGCGCTTCGGCCGATACCGCTGTCGCCGCCTGTAATCAGGGCCACTTTACCTTCAAGTTTACCGCTTCCGCGATAGGTAGCACGGATGTATTCGGGTTGCGGCTGCATTTGGTACTCATCGCCGGGCTGCGACTGCTGTTGGGGAGGAAATTGGTGTGGTGTTTCCATGACGCTGTTTTTGACAAAGGTCTCAGCAACGCATGAAATTCAACTTACAGGTTTATACGGGATACTTGTATCCCCATAACCAATGCCAAAGGGCTTTCAGGAACGGCACTTTCGGGCAGCGCCAAATGATGGCGAGGTCTTGCGCAAGCGTCGTTTCCTCATCCAGAAAACGGAAGACCAACGAGGGGTCGCCTTTGCGGAAAAGCGCCGAAAACACACTTCGCCCTTTTTCATTCGACCGCCACAACACATCGAGCAGTAGCGCATCGTAAAACAGAAAGCGTCCGGCTTTGTGAAAACGACGAAAATCGGCGTCGTCCGACAAAAAGGCCACCAGTCGGTCCGATAGTTTGTCGGTATTCCGGAAGGTGTAGCCGGTTGACGCCTTCGTCCACCCGCCTGCCGTTCCGATGTGGAGGATGTTCTGCGTATTGCGTTTCCAGAAGGGAAAGGTTGTCATCGGGATGCTCCCCTGCTCTTCCTCCTGTATGTCGTAGGTAGTGATTTCCTTTTGGGATAAATAGTCGCGAATGGCGTCTTCGTATTCCGTTCTCGGCAGCAAATCCTTCGAGAAAAGCGTGTATTCGACCAGGGCTTCGTAGGGCGAAAACGGGAGTACATACATAAAGCGTGTATTTCCCTTTTGCGGGACAGAAAAATCCATCAATCCAGCCGTAGACGGGTCGAACGCGGCGGCTGGCGTCTTGATAAACCACCCTACGAAATGTTGCTGCAAGATCGGATAGCGTGTGTCGTCGGGCGCACTGTAAAGACTATTGAAAAGGCGATGTCCGATAACTTCCCGGGAACGGGTCATCACGCGAACATTGTTTCCTTCATCGGCAAACGACACAACTTCGTCCTGTAGCCAGGAAACGTTCGGGTGCCTGCGGATTTCCTCTTTCATCTTCTCATAAAACCGTCCGCTTCGGATCAGTCGATAGC
>DATGXZ010000271.1:0-2653 GCA_035298445.1 Flavobacterium sp. | reverse complement strand
ATGTTATAGTTTCGACTTTCAAATATTTGATAATATGTTTGAAAAAAGAGTTGTATTAAATCAATTTTTATTAAGAGTATTCAAACAAAAAATCATATTTTTGTACGTATAATATTGTTAAATTATTTTTTATATGATTTCTTATATTCCCTTTCATTTTGAATCAAGTGAAAACGTTTCACCGTCATCTTTCGAGTCAAAAATAAGCGACACTTTAAAGCTCTTCAAGGAAATGTATGAATTGCGTGATAATGACGTCCGACAGGTTCGCTTTTCGTCCTCAATCTGGTTTCCAATAAACTCAGGTTACGAAAGAGTGGAATACCGAGTTTATAACATTTGGAAATGCGACAAATTAGTTTCGAGTTTGAATTGTGTCCTTAGTCTCGATTACAACTACATAGAGATAAGCAGTTATTTGTAAACGTAATAGTTTGACGGGTAAAGAATTCCCGGAAAATTTAACAGACTTAAATAGTCATTGTTTTTCTTCTTCTCTTGTGCCTTGTTTGACGCAGTTCACGTTCCCCGCTAATAATACTAATGTTGCCGTCGGGCTCCAGCATCGCTAATTGTACGTCTGTAATATGTTCCAGGCCATGCTCGCGGATCGCTTGCATCAACTCATCCGACGTGATATCGAGGCGCGCCAACATCTTGAAATCGGCTTTGCCTTCGTGCACCAGAATTTCCGGTTTGTTGCCCAGCCATTCCGATACGAGTGATGAACGGCGTACGATCTTTTTCAAGCCAAAATTCAGCAGGAACAGCACGCCGGCCGCCACCAAACCGCCTGCTAATGACACATCGGGTCCGACCATCGCGTTCTGAACCGCGTTGCTGATCAACAGGATCAGGATGACGTCGAAGGTGTTGAGTTGCGAGAGTTCCTTTTTCCCAAACACGCGAAGCGCGACGACCATAAAGGCGTAAACGGCCGCACTGCGAAGTACGATGTCGAGATACGGGAACCAATGTATCATGGCTTGAAGTGTTTTTCAATGGCCTTGATCATTTCGCCGGCAATATCGATGTGCGTCGCGCCCTCGATGCCTTCAAGTCCGGGCGAGGAGTTTACCTCCAGCAGCAACGGGCCTTTTGCCGACCGGATGATATCCACTCCGGCTACCTGCAAGCCCATCGCTTTGGCTGCTTTCACGGCAATTTTGCGTTCTTCTTTCGTAGGTTTGATCACCGCCGCCGAACCACCGAGGTGGATGTTCGCGCGAAATTCCCCGGGCGTCGCTTCCCGCTGTATCGCCGCTACGACCTTTCCGTCAACGACAAACAACCGAAGATCTTTGCCGTTGGCTTCCTTGATGAATTCCTGCACAAGGATATTGGCATTCAACGATTTGAACGCGTTGATGACCGATTCAGCCGCCTTTTTGGTTTCGGCCAATACCACTCCTTTGCCCTGCGTGCCTTCCAACAACTTTACGATCAACGGCGGACCGCCGACCATTTTGATGAGGTCGTCGGTGTCGAGGGGTGAATGGGCAAAACCGGTCGTCGGGATGTCGATATTGTGGTTGAGCAGTAACTGTAGTGAAAAGAGCTTGTCACGCGATTGTGCAATCGCCGCCGATGAATTCAGGCAGAAGACTTTCAACGCCTCGAACTGCCGGGTGAGGGCGCATCCATAAAAGGTGATGTTGGGCCGTATGCGAGGGATGATCGCATCGAAATCGTTCAATATACGCCCGTCGCGGTTGTGGATTTCCGGCTTGGTCGCATCGAGTTTCATATAGCACTCCCGGATGTTCAGGAAATGCATTTCGTGTCCGCGGGTTTCGCCGGCTTCCATAATCCGTCGGTTACTGTACAGCGCGGGATTGCTGGCCAACAAGCCAATCCGCAAACCCGATTTGGGTGCCACCGCGCCTTTGTATAGTGCCCTTAGGTTTGCAGGCGTCGTTTGCCCCATCAGGTATTTTTCCGCCGGATCGACCACAATGCGGCCAATCATCGCTTCGCGCCCCAACAGCATCCGAAATCCCATGGAATCACGGTTGGTGAGCGTGACTTCAATTGGCCACGAGTTCCCGTTCATGTGGAGGTCGACCAGGATGACAAAGCGCTGTTCGCGGAAACCCGACGAACTCTTGACGATTCGTTTGTCGACGATCCGGGCTTCGCAATGCACGACGGTTTTGATGTTGTCCTGTATCGGGTTCACGTCGAAACGGACCCAGTTTTCCTCGTCCCTGACGAAAGGGGCGATGTTGACAGCGTGAAGGGCCGAGGTCTTGGCGCCACTGTCGACGCGCACTTTGATGGCCGGGATATTCAGGTCGGGGAGGGAACACCATTCCTCACTGCCGACGACGACTTTCTCGTTCATTATTGAACCGGATTACGTCCCAAATGTACTATTGTTTACGCATCGTTCGTCGCTTTTGCGCATAAAAAACCCCTGCATTAACAGGGGCTTCATATTGCAATAACGATTTATTAATTCGTCGGCTCCTGGGCTTTCTGCACTTTCACCGAAAGTTCGTCAGAACCTTCCTGAAGGTCCATGAAGATTTCATCGCCCGCACCAATCTTGTGCGTGATGATTTCTTCTGCCAACGCATCCTCTACATACTTTTGGATAGCGCGCTTCAGCGGTCGTGCCCCAAACTGCTTGTCGAAGCCTTTTTCGGCAATG
>DATGXZ010000270.1:0-3408 GCA_035298445.1 Flavobacterium sp. | reverse complement strand
TGCTGTTCGTCATGCGCTTTCTCGTCGACATGGGCAATATCGGACAAAGCCGTTTTTACAGCCTCAACGCCAATGCCCAGATTCCTTTTACCAAATGGTGGACTTCAAACCTGTATGCCGAGTTGACCCGCACGGAATACGAAAGCCAACTGTATACCGAAACTCTCGATGCGTCGGGCACGTTCTGCGTGTTCAATGCCACCAACACCTTTATCCTGCCCTCCGACTGGAGTGTGGAAGTGTCGGGTTATTATCAAAGCAACATCGTATCGTCGCAGTTCGTATTGTTGGAACGCGGCGGTGTGAACCTAGCCGTACAGCATAAACTATGGAAAGGTAAAGGCAGTGTGAGGTTGATTGGCAACGACCTTTTTTATACCGGCATCAACCGCGGCATCATCAACAACCTGGCCGATGTGAATGCCAACTGGACGAACAAACCCGATTCCCGTTTCGTCGCCCTTGCACTTAACTATAGCTTCGGCAAGGCCTTTGAAACACCGAAAGCGTATGATGCGAATGGGGCTGAGAGTGAGAAGAGTCGGGTGAAAACATAATAATTAGATAATTAGTCAATTAGAAAATGAGAAAATGACGTAAAGAGAAAATACCGGGATTAGAAGATGGTAGTTACATGCCTGAACTATATAGCCGATAACTCAGAGGAAAGAGGCGCGAACGGCCAATTTAAATTCGGTACAACTGCCAAATGACAGGTTAGCTCGACGAAAAAAAGTGCAATGATACTGTAAAAGCTAGTTCGTTCTTTTCACCTATATTCTCTAATTTTGCCCCATCCTTCTTGTTGACACGGATAGCCCATTATCTAATTGATTCATTTTCTAATTATCTAATTACCATGTCCACCTTCCGCCTCCAACTGCCCACCGACCCACGTTGGGTTGACATCGTCGAGACGAACATCGAGGAAATACTGACCGACCATGCGTGGTGCGAGCAAAAAGCCGCTTCGAATGCCATTACGCTGGTCACGCAAAACTCCGATTACCCTGATTTGGTGACCGAGATGCTGGCCATTGCCAAAGAAGAGATCGCGCATTTTGAGATGGTACATGAGATTATTAAGAAGCGCGGCTATAAACTGGGCCGCGAGCGAAAGGACGATTATGTAGGGGAACTGGCCCACTATATGAAGCAAAGCACCAACGGCAGCCGCCAATCGGCGTTTGTTGAGCGGATGTTGTTTGCCGCTATGATCGAAGCCAGAAGCTGCGAGCGTTTCAAGGTACTCTCAGAGAACATCAAAGACGAAGAACTGGCCACCTTTTACCGCGACCTGATGGAGAGCGAGGCGAGCCACTATACGACCTTTATCACCTTTGCCCGAAAATACGGCGGCACCATCGACGTTGAAAAGCGTTGGCGCGAATGGCTGGCGTTTGAAGCGTCGGTGATCGCGAAGTATGGAAAAAAAGAAACGGTGCATGGCTAACCGACATGCTATCTGTGTATAACCACCTTCCATGATTACCCTATCCCCCGCCCTTCCCGCCGAGTTTCCGACCATCCGTCACATAGCCGAACAAACGTGGCCGGTGACGTATGGCAACATACTGTCAAAAGAGCAACTGCTCTATATGATTGCCAAATTGTATTCGGATGAGAAACTACAGCGCGACGCATCGGCGGGCCATGTATTCTGGTTCGCCCGCGAGGATGACGCAGTGTTAGGCTTTATAGGAATCGAGCACAGACTGGAGGGCGACGCCAGCAAACTCCACAAAATCTACATCCTGCCAGAAGCACAGGGCAAAGGCATCGGCGCCCTATTAATGGACAAAGCGGAATCATTGGCCGAGGAGGCTGGCTCGAAACGGATCATACTCAATGTCAACCGTTTCAACAACGCCCGCTACTTCTATGAAAAACGGGGCTTTGTGGTCATGAGCCTGGAAGATATCGACATAGGAGAAGGCTTTTTGATGGAAGATTATGTGATGGCGAAGGAGTTAGGTTAGGAATGGTTGGTTGTTGACTTTAGACTTTAGACTTTAGACTTTCCACTTTTTCCTATCTTCCCGCTATGGAAACGGCCGCCATTCTGCGTCACATCGCCCAACACATCACCCTGGAGCCGGAGGAGGAGGCTTTTTTCACCTCACTTCTGCAAGCGCGTACCTTACGAAAAAAGGAATTGCTATTGCAGCAAGGCGCTATCTGTCCGGCCGAGTATTTCATCGTGTCAGGATGCGTCAGGGTGTTTACTACCGATGCGGATGGTGTGGACCATATTACCTTCTTCGGAACCGAGAACTGGTGGGTGGGCGATTTGTTTAGCTTCCTGTCACAGAAACCCGCGCTGCATTCCATCGAGGCACTTGAGCCAACCGAATTGCTTTGCCTGACCAAAGCCGATCTTGAACATTTGTATGTGCGCGTACCGAAATTCGAGCGCTTCTTCCGCATTCTGTTGCAGAACGCGTTCATTGCCCAACAACAGCGTATCAACCAGACACTTTCGCTGTCGGCGGAGGAACGCTACCAGCAATTCCGACAGCGGTTTCCGCAGCTTGAACAGCGTATTCCCCAGAAACAACTGGCTGCCTACTTGGGCGTCACGCCTGTTTTTCTGAGTATGATGCGGCGCCGGTGGGCCAAACCGATTTCTTAAAGTAGTTGAACTTTTTTGCGATCCACGGTGACGTCCTTTGCCAAAAACAACGGATATGTCTATCGTTATCATTTACCACAGCGGATACGGCCATACCAAAATCGTAGCCGAACACATCGCGAAAGGGGCCACAACCGTCACGGCCGACGTGCGCTTATTGTCAACCGAGGAAGCGATGGCTGACTGGGACGTGCTGCATGAAGCACGCGCCCTTATCTTCGGGTCACCAACTTACATGGGCAGCGTGTCGGCCACATTCAAAACCTTTATGGAAGCGACGGGTCGTTTCTGGTACCAACAGAAATGGCGCGACAAACTCGCGGCCGGCTTTACGAATTCGTCGACTGTGAACGGCGATAAACTCATGGTCTTACAGCAGCTGTGCATCTTCGCCGCACAACACGGCATGCTGTGGATCCCAACAGGCATCGTTCCCGAATTTGAAAACGACGTACAGAAAGAAGAACCGAACGGATTAGCGAGTTACCTCGGATTGATGACACTTTCCGATAATGCCATCGGCGAGGTACATACGCCCAAGGGCACCGCGACCGCGGAATTATTTGGGGCACGCATCGCCCGTTTGGCGATACAGAAGTAATCCAAAAAACATCCTTGACATGAAACAATTGATTTTCCAGACACGTCCCGACTTTACAGGACTTCTTCTCCGTCTAACGGCTGCCATCGTGCTCTTTCCGCACGGTGCCCAAAAAATGCTGGGCTGGTTCAGCGGCTACGGCTTCGAAGGAACCATGACCTTCTTTACCGATACC
>DATGXZ010000269.1:0-2107 GCA_035298445.1 Flavobacterium sp. | reverse complement strand
ATTTGTAAAGGCGTATCGCGAAGAAGTGCCATTGTTGACCCATGACCGCATCCTGCATTACGATATCGAAGCGACGGTTGCGTTCCTTCAAAACCTTCAAATCGACGACACACACTTCGCCTAATGCCAACAAGAGACTGTAAAACCGAAGCACAGCGCTACCTCCGGAACCGCTATACCAAACAAAACGCCATACAGCACTTGCTGCGGGATGGTTTTTCGCAGGCGGAGATCGACCTTGCGTTGCAGGACGTAGACTTCCGCCAAAGCCAACGCGAATATGACACCATCCTAACACAGTATCCGACGCTCATTTTCTTTGGCCTTGTTGCCATCGCGGCCCTTGCGCTGGGCTGGGGCGAAACGTCAACCACGACCGACAACCTCGTGTCGATAGGCGTGGCCCTTGTGTTAGCGACGCTCTCGGTTTTATATTTCCGGAAATGGAAACCGTCGGTTTATCTTTTTATGGGATTATTGGTAGTGGTGTGGGGCACCGTTGTATGGGCGATAGTGCAAAAGATGACGACCGGTGCGGCTCCCTACCACCTGGCTAGGCCGTATTTGGTTGTCGGCGTGGTACTCCCGATATTATTGTTCTGGTCCAATATCCGCTTACTGAAAAAATTGTAAGGTAGGCCACTTCGCGCTACCTTCGCGAAAAATAGCTTCGATGAAGATCGTTATATCTCCCGCCAAGACCCTCGATTTTGAAACGCCGCTGCCTCATTCGCAGTACACCAAATCGCCTTTCCTGCGGTATGCTAAGCCCGTACAGGCGGTACTGAAAAAGAAATCGCCGCAGGAGTTGATGGAATTAATGGACATCTCCCAAAACCTGGCAGACCTGAACTGGCAACGGAACCGGAAATGGAAGACGCCGTTTACGCCTGAGAACGCGCGACCTGCGGTGTATGCGTTTGCGGGCGATGTGTATGACGGACTCGACGCCTACAGTCTTCCGGCGGACAAATGGGAGGCGATGGAAGGGAAGTTACGCATCCTGTCGGGTTTGTACGGACTTCTGAAGCCGTTTGACCTCATACAGGCGTACCGGCTTGAGATGGGAACGAAACTGCCAGTGGGCGAGGCGGAGAACCTTTACCACTATTGGCGCCCCATCGTAACAGCGGCATTGAACAAAGAATTGAAACGCAAGGAGTTGTTTGTGAATCTCGCCAGCACCGAATATTTCGGGGCGGTGGATGTAAAAGCGCTGAAGGTGCCCGTCATCACACCGGTGTTCAAGGACTATAAAGACGGGGAGCTGAAGATGATCTCGTTTTTTGCGAAAAAAGCCCGCGGTTTGATGGTACGCTACATCCTCGATCACGGTATTGAGACGCTGGATGGCCTAAAGGCGTTTGACTATGAGGGTTACCGTTTTGACGAAAACCTCTCAAAAGAACGGGAATTGGTTTTTACCCGCTGATCAGGCCTGCGCCGTATACTCTTCGATTTGCCAGATGGTTTCGCGTGATAGCTTACGCTGGTCGCGCATGAGTTCCCGCATGAATTCTACGCCGTGACGGGCCGTGCGGTCAACTCTTGAAAAGCGGCGCATGAAGTCCTCAAGTTTAGACGCATCGGCTGGAGCCAACTGGGTTTTGAGTTGTTCGGCGAAGTCACGAAACTCCGGAACGACGCCCCGGTTTTCTTCGTAATCCTCCTCCAGTTCTTCGAGAAATTCACGGATTTCACGGTTCAGGTCATTCGACCGACTTTCACTCGTCAGGCGAAGCTCACGGAGCACCTTCCTGACTTTTCCTCCGAAAAAGGCCATACTCGGATTTGTTTTTGGTTGTGTATCAATCAAATATAAACAAATTCCTAACACTTGCGACACCTGTTGATAACTTTGGCCGCGGGTTTTAGTGCAGGGCTTCCGACATATCGACCTTACTTTTTCCCTGACGGATCAGTAGGATGATTGGGATGCAGCAAAGAAACAACAGACCGAGGTAGATGAAAATATCCATATACGACAACACGGTAGCCTGCTTCATGACAGTAAAATCAAGCGCCTGATAGGCTTTTTGCAGCGCTACGTCGGGTGAAGCACCATGTGCCATGAAGTTCGCTTTCAGCCCTTCAATACGTTGTTGCA
>DATGXZ010000268.1:0-3863 GCA_035298445.1 Flavobacterium sp. | reverse complement strand
TGTAAAGGAAAAATCGGATGACTATGCCCTTGACAAAGATTCGGTTTCGACCCACCCCGAGATACCGGCCCGCATCGCGCGTTTGCACGCCATCGGAGCACCCGACGACCCAGGTTCGTCTACTGAGGCCCTCCGGAACGTAAAGAAGCGTGCCGCCGCGATCACGATACAGGCGTTTATCGACGATTCCCAGGTAGATATGGCCATGTATTTCGTGATGGTGCTCTTTAATCGGGGTGAACTCGACGAGCGCACATACGCCGAAACGATGGCGCTTTTGTTGAAACGCACCTACGAAATCAAGGATAACCACACCTTTGGCAAGTGTGTACCGCCGATAAGTCCGTTTTCCGAGGAACGCTATCTTAACGAGGTGCGTACCTTCCTGCATCGACTCGAGCTCAAAAACGTCCGGAAAATCGGGTATGAATTCTGCCAGAAATACAGCGCACTGATGTCGGGGAATGCGTCCTTTTCCAGCACAACCCTCTTTTTCAAGAATCTTACACCTCCTTAATACACTCTTATTTCCTCAAAACAAAACAGAACAAAACAAATGAAAAAAACGCTTTTGATGGCGGCGATAGTGCTTTTGGGCTTCGTCGCGCAGGCACAGAATGAAAAGACGCTTACGGACATCGGCACCTTTTACCTTCGGAATACCGGTGCTATGGTAGACAAAAACAAAGACGTGGATGGGTATTATTTCTACTACGTCATGGACAAACTCAAGAAGGGGCAACGTGAATTCGCCATCCAGATCCTTGACAAGAATCTCACCGAAGTAGCGAAAAAAACATACGTCGATGATAAGAATACAACGCTCATCGAAAGCAGCTTCAACAACCAGAACATCCTGTTCCTGATGGCCAACTTCGACAAGAAGAAAATGACCCTTCTTACTTTTGACAGGCAAGCCAACCAAACAAGTAAAGTGGATATGCCCCTGTCGTCGAAGGAAGCGCGGTATTACCAGGGAATGATCCAGTATGGTATGATGCCGCCCGCCCTTTTCGCTGTTGACAATAAGGGATTTCTGTTCAGCAAATTGAGCGACAACGATAAGATGGGGTATTCCCTCAAATACTACTCCAGCGAGGGTGGTAAGGGCTGGGAATTCAATTCACCTGCCGATTCTGACGAAGTGGTGTCGATCTCTCCGCTGGAAGTAAATGAAAAAGTCGTAGTCGCACTCGAAATGGCCCGTCCGGGCGCACTTTCCCGGAAGATATCGACCCGCATCAAAGTCATCGACATCAACACAGGTAAATTGCTTTTCGAACGTGAATATAACAAAAACGCCAAGCCACGGTTCATCAATAACGCGTTCCTGAACGGTGATAATACCATCGTTTTCATGGGCGAGTATTTTAAGGAAGGCGACAACGTCTTGGATGATAAGAGTATCGGCCTTTTCACAGAAGTCATCGACTTTTCAGGCAAAACCCTTTCCGAGAATTTCAGCAGCTGGGATGGAGACGTTTCCAAGGTCATGAAAGTCAAGAATGGAAAGGTGTCGGATAAAGGATATGTGTTCTTCCACGACATCATCAAAACCGGCAACCAACATTATTATGCCATCGGAGAATATTTCCGGAAAACCGCCAATGCCGGTGGTATTGCGGCAAATATCCTTTCACGCGGCGCATCAACTGCTGGTAACACCCAACTCACGATAACCGATGCGGTGGTATTTCACTTCGATGCGAATTTCAAACTCGTGTCGGTGCAGGATTTCGATAAAGGCACGTCGCGCGTATCCAACCTCGCCGATTTCGGAAGCCCGCAACTCAACGCACACATTACAAAAGTTATGGGCGGATTTGACTATGTTTACACCCAACGCGATCCGGCAAACGACCGTTTTTACGCATCCTTTATTGATTACGAGCGGCTGAAGGGAGAATCCAACAAGTTCGCCTTCAAAAGTATCATTTATGATGACGGCCAACTCAGCCAGGACAAAATCTACTTAAATTCTAAATCGAAAGAATTCAAAGTGCTTCCAGGGAAAGTAGGCTACGTGCTGCTGATGGAGTACAATAAGAAGGAAAAATCCATTTCCCTCCACCTCGAAAAACTCAACATTAAGTAACTTTAAGGTCCCCAGAAACGGGGACCTTTTTTTATGAAAGACATCGAAAACCAAGACGACCTCTACCAACTCGTCGATACCTTTTACCAACGGCTGCTGGGCGATCCGGCCATCGCCTATATCTTCACGGACGTAGTCAAAATCCACCTCGAGGAACACCTGCCCATCCTCGTAACGTTCTGGTCGCAGGCCATTCTCGGAACCGGCGGCTACACCCGCAACCTGACGCAACTTCATCTCGATGTAAGCGCCAAAGAACGCCTTACTCCTGAACTCTTCCAGGTTTGGCTCGGTCACTTCAATGCCAGCGTTGATTTTCTTTTCAAAGGGCCCAAAGCCGAACAGATCAAGACACAGGCCCTCAGCATTGCAACAATTATGCAAATTAAGATTGCGGCGCAGGAAAAATAACACAAAATGCAATCTGTAAGGCGGTTTGGCACGAAATCCGTAAATCGGGCCTTCAAATGACATCCGTCAGGAAACCCTTCCGTAACAATTTCGTAATTTCGTAAGGATAACCTAAACGCATGAACATAAAGATAACCGGATCCGGGAGTTACATACCAAACGTACGTGTCACTAATGCCGAATTCGCCCAACACGTTTTCCTTAGTGAAGACGGCGCTAACCTCCCGTATCCCAATGACACGGTCACTGAAAAATTCCGGGAAATCACCGGTATTGAAGAACGACGCTACGTCGAAAATGACCTACTGACATCCGATATTGCGTTTCTGGCCGCCGAAAAAGCCATCGCCGACGCGGGCATCGATCCCGAAACGCTCGACTACATCATCTTCGCCCATAACTTCGGCAACGTCAAGAAAGACGCGATCCAAACCGATATCCTGCCCAGTCTCGCCAGCCGGGTGAAATACAGCCTTCGCATCCGCAATCCGAAATGCGTCGCTTACGATATCCTCTTCGGATGCCCCGGTTGGGTAGAAGGCGTCATCCAGGCGCAGGCCTTCATCAAAGCCGGAATGGCCAAACGCTGCCTCGTCATCGGGGCCGAAACGCTCTCACGCGTCGTCGATATGCACGACCGCGACAGCATGATCTATTCCGACGGCGCTGGTGCGACGGTTATTGAAGCCACCGATGAACCCGGAGGCATCCTCGGACACGCCACAGCCACCTTTTCCTACGACGAGGCCTACTACCTCTTTTTCGGTAACTCGTTTAATAAAGACCACGACCCCGACGTACGCTACATCAAGATGCACGGCCGCAAAATCTACGAATTCGCCCTGTCGAATGTGCCGAAAGCCATGAAAGACTGCCTCGATGCCAGCGGTTTAGACATCTCTGACGTCAAAAAAGTGCTCATCCACCAGGCGAACGAAAAGATGGATGAAGCCATCGTGCAGCGGTTCTACAAACTCTATAACCAACGACCACCCGAAGGCATCATGCCGATGAGCATCCATTACCTCGGCAATTCGAGCGTCGCCACGATCCCGACCTTATACGACCTGCTCGTCAAAGGAAAAATCCGTGAACAGGCCCTCAACAAAGGCGATGTTGTTATCTTTGCATCCGTCGGCGCCGGCATGAACATCAATGCGTTCGTGTACCGGATGTGACGATTGATTTGAAGCTGATCCGGCTGTTTGCTGCAAGTCCTCACCGGCGTGCCGGTTTTTTGTCGGTTTCCCGCGAGCTTCCTTCGGTCGCTGCGGTCTCTCCGCAAAAAACAACGGCACCCCGCTTCCGGGCTTTCCGCGTCCATCCGGGCTAAAACCGCTACATGTACGAAACAACC
>DATGXZ010000267.1:0-5942 GCA_035298445.1 Flavobacterium sp. | reverse complement strand
CCCATGCTCACGTAATGGAAGCGTTTGTTGGTGCGTTCGGGTCCGCCTTCACCGGCAAACATCCGCGACGGATCCTCGCCTTCCCGCTTGAACGGGTAGAGTCCGGACGTGAACGGAAACTCGCCCGGCACATTTTCCTGTAACACCCAACGCAGGATCTCGCCCCAGGCTTCGTATTTCGGAAGCGCCACTTTCGGGATCTGCGAGTGCGACAGCGACTCGGTGTGGGTGGCGATGCGGATTTCTTTGTTGCGGACCTTGAAGGAATAAACCGGGTCTTTGTAGCGGTTGACCTTGGTTTCCCAGCCCAATATCACTTCCCAGTTATACGGATCGAGGTCCATTTTGACTTTGTCGAACTGGTTCAGTAACAGGTTGAGGAAGATGCGGTTTTCATCGGCATTGGTGTCTTCCCTTTGGGCCGACAGCGAGGCCGTTGTAGAAAGCGAACTTTCGTCGATGCCTGCTTTCGTCAACACCGGTTTGGTGCCTGCAACGGTTTCGAGCGTCTTGTAGATGCCGTATAGTTTTTGCGCGACTTCCTGTTGGGTGCGGGCCACGCGGTCGTATTTGCGGTTGTTCTCGGCAATTTCCGACAGGTAGCGGGTGCGGTTGGGTGGGATGACATAGATCTTCTCACTCATTTCGCGGGTGATCTCAAACGTCGATTTCAGGTCTGCCGAGGTCTTCTCGACGATCTTGTCCATAATGGCCTTATACAGGCTGTTCATGCCCGGATCGTTGAATTGGGAGGCGATCGTGCCAAACACCGGCATAGTATCCGGATTGGCGTCCCACAGATTGTGGTTGCGCTGGTATTGCTTCTTGACGTCGCGGATGGCGTCGAGGGCCCCGCGTTTGTCGAATTTGTTGATGGCTACCAGGTCGGCGAAGTCGAGCATGTCGATCTTCTCAAGTTGGGTGGCGGCCCCGAATTCGGGTGTCATCACATAGAGTGACACATCGGAATGGTCGAGTATTTCAGTATCGGACTGCCCGATTCCGGAGGTTTCGAGGATGATCAGGTCGTATTGGGCGGCTTTGAGTACTTCAATCGCTTCGGCCACATATTTCGACAGGGCCAGGTTGGATTGGCGGGTGGCGAGGGAACGCATAAAGACGCGCGGATTGTTGATGGCGTTCATCCGGATGCGGTCGCCCAAGAGTGCGCCGCCGGTTTTCCGTTTGGATGGATCGACCGATACGAGTCCGATGGTCTTTTCAGGGAAATCAATAAGGAAGCGCCTTACGAGTTCGTCTACCAATGACGATTTACCTGCCCCACCCGTTCCGGTAATACCCAGCACCGGTGTTGAAACGCCTTTGTTCTTTTCGTGGATGGCGTCCATGGCGGGTTTGGCCACCTCGGGAAAATTTTCGGCTGAGGAAATAAGCCGTGCGATGGCTGTTGGGTTCTTCTCCTGCAGGTGGTCAACCTCCCCGTTCAGTTTGTCACCAACGGCAAAATCGGCCCGTTTGACGAGGTCGTTGATCATACCCTGAAGGCCCATGGCCCGTCCGTCGTCGGGGGAATAGATGCGTTCGATGCCGTATTCGTGCAGCTCGGCGATTTCAGAGGGCAGGATGACGCCTCCGCCTCCGCCAAATATCTTGATGTGCCCCGCCCCTTTTTCTTTGAGGAGGTCGTACATGTATTTGAAGTACTCGTTGTGTCCGCCCTGGTACGACGTCATCGCGATTGCGTTGGCATCTTCCTGGATGGCGGTGTTGACCACTTCTTCCACGCTGCGGTCATGGCCGAGGTGGATGACTTCCACTCCGGTTGACTGGATAATCCGGCGCATGATGTTGATGGCAGCGTCGTGTCCGTCGAATAGCGACGCGGCGGTTACGATACGTACTTTGTGTAAGGGAGTATAGGGCTGGGCTTGTTCCATTTTAGAGGGCGCATTTTTCGCATGCGCAATTTACAGATTTTTCAAAAAACCTCCCCTCTTTCGGCACATTATGTAAAAATATCGAACCCGTCGTCGGTTTTGGCGTAAAAACGATAGATTTGGGAGGAAAGCACCCACGTATACGCCTGATTCCCATGCAAAAAACGACCCTCCTCATCCATTGCCGCGACCAAAAGGGCATCATTGCCGCGGTTACGACGTTCGTGGCCGGACACAACGGTAACATTGTCTATCTGGACCAACACGTCGATGCGACAGCCGATGTGTTCTTTATGCGGCTGGAATTCGAGTCGGCCGATGTGACGCTCTCACGTGAGGCGTTCCGGACGGCGGTAGCGGAACGTTTTGGGATGTCATGGGAATGGTATGATTCGGGCGAACGGCCGCGGATGGCGCTGTTCGTGTCTAAATACGACCACTGCCTCTACGATTTGTTGGGGCGTCACAGTTCAGGAGAATTGCACGCCGACCTCGCGCTGATCGTGAGCAACCACACCGACCTGCAACCGGTGGCGGAGCGCTTCGGGATTCCGTTTCGGCATGTGCCGTTTACGAAAGACATCCGTGAGGAAGGCGAAGCGGCGCATTTCGCGCTGATGGAGGCATTCGGTATCGACTTCATCGTCCTGGCGCGGTATATGCAGATCATCACACCCGGGTTAATCGCGCGTTTCCGCAATCGCATCATCAACATCCACCATTCGTTCCTGCCTGCATTTCCGGGGGCGAAACCGTATCACTCGGCCTTTCGTCGTGGGGTAAAAATCATCGGGGCGACCAGCCATTACGTGACGGAGGAACTCGACGAGGGCCCGATTATCGAACAGGATATCACGCGTGTGACGCACAGCCATTCCATAGAGGATTTCATCTCAAAAGGACGCGACCTCGAGCGCATTGTGTTGGCCCGTGCCGTCAAACTGCATGCGGAGCGGCGGACGATTGTGTATGACAATAGGACGGTGGTGTTTTCGTGAGGTTTTGGGTTTTGGGTTTTGGGTTGGAAGGGGTTCAAGCGAGAAAAAACTCTGTGGACTGTAAACTTTCAACTTTCGACTTTCGACTATGAACCATAATAAACTATAAACTCTCTAATCCCCTTTTTCTTTTTCCTTGCCCATTCCCGTATCATTTGCTAACTTCCCCTCTCGCTACTAAACGCCCCCATAGTGCTGCAAAAGCTCTTACATCAGTTTGAATTCTTCATCGTCTGGGCCAAATTGCGGTTCACGCCGAAGCAGTTCATTTTCCTGTCGAGCGTGTTGGTCGGTCTGTCGGCGGCACTGGCGGTGATGGTGCTGAAGACATTTGCCCACGGCGTTTTTTCCTTTGCTACCTATATCAACGGCATCCTGAAGTTGAGTTTCATTAACAGTATACTCCCCGTGGTGGGAATCTTACTTACGGTTTGGGTGGTCCGTAAAGTGCTGAATGGTTCCATTGAAAAGGGAACTTCACAGATTTTGTATGCCGTCGCTAAAAAAGCGGGGATCATCCCGAAGAAACAAATGTATGCGCAGATCGTGACCAGTTCCCTTACGGTAGGACTGGGCGGTTCGGCCGGACTTGAGAGCCCGATTGTGATTACCGGAGCGGCCTTTGGGTCGAACTATGCGCAGCAATACAAACTGAACTACAAAGACCGAACGATCCTGATTGGTTGTGGCGTGGCAGCGGGAATTGCGGCGGCTTTTAATGCGCCGATTGCCGGGGTATTGTTTGCGGTGGAAGTGCTGCTGGTCGACGTCAGTATCGCGGCCTTCACCCCTATTATGATTGCCGCTGCAACCGGTGCGCTGGTTTCCCAATTAGTGCTGGACGAAACCATATTGCTGTCGTTTCGGCAACGACAGGAGTTCGATTACCACAATATTCCGTTTTATGTGGTGCTCGGTTTGCTGACCGGGTTCATTTCCGTGTATTACATGCGAAATTTCACCCGTGTGGAACACTTTTTCAGCAAGCTGAAAGGCAATCCGTATCGGAAAGCCTTAATGGGTTCGTCGTTGCTGGCCGCGATTATTTTCCTCTTCCCTACGCTGTTTGGGGAAGGATATGAAAGTATCAAGATATTGTCGGATACCGATCCGGGGCAACTGCTCGAGAACACGCTCTTCTCCGACTTCCGTGACAACCGTTGGGTACTGCTGGTGTTTGTTGGGCTGACCGTGCTGATGAAAGCCTTTGCCACTGGACTCACCCTGGGCTCGGGCGGAAATGGCGGCAACTTCGCCCCTTCGCTTTTCCTGGGTTCGTATAGCGGCTTCTTTTTCGCGAGCCTGCTCAATATGACTGGCTTGGTCAAGGTGCCGGTCAGTAACTTTACGATGGTTGGGATGGCCGGCATTTTGTCGGGACTCTTCCATGCCCCGCTGACGGCGATCTTCCTTATTGCCGAAATTACGGGTGGCTATAGCCTGATGATCCCGCTAATGATCGTATCGTCGATCAGTCTGGCGGTTTCCAAACGCTTCGAACGGCATTCGATGGACATCAAGCATCTGGTCAAGAAGGGCCAGGCATTTACGAGCAACAAAGACCGGAATGTACTCACGACACTCGATGTGGCGCAGATCATCCACACCGATTACCTGACGTTGGGGCCAGCCGACAATCTCGAAAAACTGGTTGACCTGATCTCGCATACCGACCAGGTCGTATTTGCGGTCATCGATGCGGAACGGAATCTTCTCGGCATGATCTATTTCAACGACATCCGTGAGATTATCTTCAGTAATTTCAAGGTAAAGTACACCTCGATCGAAGACGTGATGCGACCGTCACCCGAGATCGTATCGCCGGATGACAGCATGGAAACGGTGATGAACCGGTTTGAAAGCGGGAAAATCGCCTACCTTCCGGTCGTCAGGGACGGTAAATATGTGGGTATCATCGCCAAATATGAGGCGTTGGAGGCATATCGGGCGAAATTGAAATCGATGACGATTGATTAACGGACGACCAGTTTTTTCGTAACCGTACCGCCGTCTGACGCAATTGTAGCCAGGTACATACCGGGCGGCAACGTCAGGGCTACCGGACGATCCCCCATAAACGTTGTCTCCATCACCTTTACGCCCGTCATTGAATAGACGACCACCGTACCGGATGCCACGCCTGAAATCGTAACCGATTCCCGCGCCGGGTTGGGCCGTACCACAACAGTAACTGTTTCGGTGTCGGGAAGTGCCAGGCTATTATTCCATACCTGCCCGAAATTGCTGCCGAAAACATAACGCGCCAGTGCCGGCATATCCACAAAAGGATTCCGGTTGTTCTGCCAGTTATAGACCACGTTGTTGTGGTGCATTTCAAAATCGTCGGCCGGATCGGATGTATTCCAGGCCAAAAGCGTCGCCAAGTCACCAATGGATCCCAACGTGGAATCGGGTAAGTTGCCGTTCGACAGGCTCAGTCCGTTGTAACGGCACGCCATGTAAAACAAGGCTCGGGCTACGTCGCCGTGCCAGCTTCCGAGGGTTCCGGTTGGACCGTTGTAATCGTTCAATCCGTAGTCGCCGTTACCGCGCGAGCTGTTCTCGGGGCCGTCTTCCGCCCGGATATGGTGCGCATCGCCGTGTCCGGCATCGATATCATCGGCATTAGTCGTCGACCAGTTGTCGATGCCATCTGCCACTGAATTCGTGCCATCGCTGAAGCCACCACGGGATTGTGGGAAGATGTGTTCGCGGTTCCAGGATCCGGTATTGCTGGCCGTGCTCTGGAACTTGAATTTGGCGCGTGGCTGTTCGACATACATCAGCCACACCTGGTTGCTGTTAAGCGGGTTCTGGTCGGCTTCCTTCAGGATATCGGTCACATCGCCATAATTCTGTGCATGCACCGTGGCCGGATTGGCAATGATATCCTGGATGGCCTGTTTAAGTTGGGCACCGCTTTTTCCGTTGAGGGAATTATAATAACCCGCAGGAGCGGTCGAGGCTACCAGGCCGTATGTCGGATTCACCGGCGTGCCCCAGGCAGCGATTGTATAGTCATTGTCGATGACCCAAAGACTGAGAT
>DATGXZ010000266.1:0-4948 GCA_035298445.1 Flavobacterium sp. | reverse complement strand
TTAGAACACAAGTCCAAGCCACCTCTCCACCCCATTATCTCATTTTCTAATTGTCTAATTATCTAATTCCCTTCTTCCGACCAACCTTCAACCCCTAGAACAAAAGTCCCAGCCACCCATTCGCTAATTCGCTAATTGGCTAATTCGCTAATTAACTAATTCGCTAATTAACTCCCTATCTTTGCCCAAATTTCCCTTATGTCCTTCGAATCGTTTGCCCTTCCCAAGTCGCTGCAGAAAGCCGTTGATGAACTCGGACTTTCCCAACCCACTCCCATACAGGAGCGCGCGTTTCCTGTCGTTATGTCGGGGCGCGACGTCATGGGCATCGCCCAAACCGGCACCGGAAAAACCTTTGCGTATCTGTTGCCGCTGCTCAAGCAATACCGCTTCACGCCCACCCATACGCCCAAGATCGTCATCCTGGTGCCCACCCGCGAACTCGTGGTGCAGGTCGCCGATGAAGCCGCGAAACTGGCGAAGTATATGTCGGTGCGCATCCTCGGTATCTACGGAGGCGTGAACATCAACACCCAGAAAACCGCCGTCTACGAAGGCGTTGACCTGTTGGTCGGCACCCCCGGCCGCGTCATGGACCTCGCCCTTGACAACGTCATCCGCTTTGACGAAACGGCCAAGCTAGTCATCGACGAGTTCGACGAAATGCTCAACCTGGGCTTCCGTCCGCAACTGACGTCGATCCTGACGATGATGCGTCCGAAACGACAGAACATCCTCTTCTCGGCTACCATGACCGAAGAAGTCGACGAGATGCTGGATGAGTACTTTGATTTCCCCGAAGAAGTCAGCCTCGCGCCTTCGGGAACGCCGCTTGAAAGCATCCGGCAGGTGATGTATGCCGTGCCGAACTTCAATACCAAAATCGCCCTGCTCGCGCATCTGCTCGAAACCGAACCGGATATGACGCGCCTGCTGGTCTTCCTCAACAACAAACGCATCGCCGATTTGCTGCACGAACGGCTGGAGGAACAGTTCCCCGGACAATTCGGCCTTATCCACTCGAATAAATCGCAGAACTACCGCCTGAACACCATGGCGGATTTCCGAAACGGCGACATCCGGGGCATCATCACCACCGACGTGATGTCGCGCGGACTCGACATTCCGGCCATTACCCACGTACTCAACTTCGACATCCCCGAAACACCCGAGCTGTATATCCACCGTATCGGCCGTACGGGGCGTGCGCAGGCGGAAGGTGTGGCGATTTCGTTCTTTACCCCTAAGGAAGAAGAAGCGAAGATCGAGGCGGAAATGCTGATGGACAAAGAAATCCCGACGACCCCGCTACCAGAGGTCGTGGAAGTATCCGACAAGCTGATGCCGTTTGAAAAAGAGCGGCAGAAAATCAAGAACCTGTCGAAGAAGGCACGTTCGGAAGACAGCGGGACGGCCTTCCACGAAAAAGCCACCCACAACAAAAAGGTGAACCTGGGTGGACCGGGTAAAACCAAGAAAAAAACCGGATCGGTCAACCGCGGATTACTGAAAGCCCGGGCGGCGAAAAAGAAGAAAAAATAAGGGGTTGTTTACGGTACGAACACCAAACACACTGGTGAGCAGACCTTGATGGTGTTGCCGGTGTCGGTCAGGTCGCCTGAAATACGATCGACCTTGAATACGGTGATGTTGCTTGTTTTTTGGTTGGCGACCAACAGGAAGTTCCCACTCGGATCAAACGCAAAGTTGCGCGGTCCTTCCCCTTTGGTGGGAATCCGTTTCCGGAACTGCGGCAGTCCGTCGGGTCCCAATGCATAAATCGAAATATCGTTCGCCGACCCGCGGTTGGTAGCATAGAGGTAGCGTCCGTCAGGCGACACATGGATGTCAGCCGCGCCAATCTGTCCTGTAAATCCAGTCGGAACTACTGAATCTTCGCGCAGGCGTTTGAATACGCCGTTACGGTAGCTAAACGTGGTGATGGTGCCGTCGAGTTCCTGTAGCAAATAGGCAAATTCCCCTTTCGGACTGAACGCCAGGTGACGGGGGCCAGAGCCGGGTTTCACCGGAATCGCTTCCTGCAGCATCAGGATGCCTTTTTCGGCCACAGGATAATAACGATAGAGATAGATCTGGTCGGTGCCGAGGTCGTTCACCACTACATATTTGCGATCGGGTGTGAACTGCACCTGGTGGATGTGCGACTTTTCCTGACGCTGCGGGTTGGTGCCACGACCACGGTGCGGAATCACCTGCACCGGTGCCGACAAACTCCCATCAGGATTGCGACGGAAGACGGTGAGGCTGCCGCCGGAGTAATTGGCTGTGATGACGTTTTTGTCGTCGGCCAGGATATAACACGGATCGGCTCCGTTGGTGGGCTGGCTTCCCAGGAAACGGAAAGCCGCCGTCGTCTTGTCAAACGTGAAGGCGCTGGCCTTGCTGTCGGCGCCGTTTTCGTTGACGCTATACACAAAACCGGCGGGATCATACGTGAGGAAACTCGGGTTCACCACGCCTTGTGTCGACGAGCGCTCTACGGCCGTGCCGCTGGTGGTATAATAGTCATATGCATAGATACCGTTGCTGTTGCATTCGTTGGTATAGGTGCCTACCAGGAGGGTGATTTTCTGGGCGGAGGCTGTCAGGGTGGAAACAGCGGCAAAAAGGGCGAAGAAGATACGTCGTTTCATGATGAATTCTCGGTTTCACGGCCCGAATTTACGGCAAGAAAAAAAGAAAAAAGTAGTATTTTTGACAAATTTAGTACGCTACCCAACGTCCGGCGTCCGTTATCGGATGCAGGACTAAAATCCACCAAAGTGCATTTCAAACATCCTGAGATACTTTACTTTCTTTTCCTGCTGCTCATCCCCATCCTGGTGCACCTCTTCCAGTTGCGCCGGTTTCGAAAAGAATATTTCACGAATGTGCGCTTTTTACAACAACTGTCGGTACAAACCCGGAAGAGTTCGCAACTAAAGAAATGGCTGTTGCTGGCGACGCGCTGTCTGTTGTTGGCGGCTGTGGTCTTCGCCTTTGCCCAACCGTTTTTTGAGGCGAAGGAAAAGAACACCAGCACGAACGAGTTGTTCATCCTCCTCGATAATTCGTATTCGATGCAGGCCAAAGGACAAAAAGGCGAACTGATGCGCCGCGCTGTCGAAGACCTGCTGGCCCACACGCCCGAAGACCAGTCGTTTTCGCTGCTGACCAACACAGACGACTACTGGAATACCGACATCCGTTCGATCCGCCGCGACCTGCAGCAACTGCACTACTCGGCCCTGCCGTTCAGCCTTGAGGCGATGATGGCGCGGGTGAAAGCGCACCACAGTCCGTATAAAAAAGACATCCTCGTCATCACCGACGGCCACGGCATTACCAAGCGCGACCTTGAAAGCATTGACAAGAACGCAAATACCTATTTCATTGTGCCGGAGGCGGAGCAAAAAAGCAATGTATCGGTCGACAGCGTCTACGTCACCCAGGTGCTCGACAACTTCTACGAGATTGAAGTAGCGTTGTCGGCGCAGGGCACGATTGAACACGACATCCCGATCTCGCTTTTCGACAACGGCAGCCTGGTAGCGAAGACGCTGGTGCGGAAGGAACTGTCGGAAAAGACGCTGCGGTTCAACATCCCGAAGAAAGACTTCAACGGTTTTGTGGAAATCGAAGACAAAGGACTCGTTTACGACAACGCGCTGTATTTCGCCATCACCCAACCCAAACGGACGGCGGTGATGAGCCTCGGCGACGACGCCAAAGCGGGCTTCCTGAAACGGATTTATACGGAAGATGAATTCGATTATGTGAATGTACCCGTCGGCGCGCTCGACTACAACCGCATCGAGAACCAGGACGCCATCATCCTGAACGAACCACGGGAGTTGCCACAGGCGCTGCAAACCACCTTAAAGGACTTCGTTTCACGGGGCGGGAACCTGGTGGTGATTCCGGCGGCGGACGCGAACCTCGCGAACCTCAATACCTTCCTGTCACAATTCGGATCGGTCAAACTGAATGCGCCGGTGCAGGGTAAGAAACGAATCACGAAGATTGCGTTCAACCATCCGTTGTACCAGACGGTGTTTGAAAAGAAGATCGAGAACTTCCAATATCCGGAGGTGACGAGTGCCTACCCAATTACGACAGCAGCCCCGGCGGCTCTGAGTTTTGACGACCAGACGCCGTTCCTGGTGGCGTTGCCTGCGGAGGTGTCGTCGGTGTATGTGTTCGCGTCTCCCCTTGACAAAACAGCGGGCAATTTCCAGAATGCACCACTCATCGTCCCTACCTTTTATAATATGGCCCAGAATGGCGGGCATGCGGGCGTGACGGCGCTCACGATCGGCGACGACCGTCCGTTCATCGCGGAAGCCGAATTGGGGAAAGACGATATCATCAACGTGAAAAACAAGCGCGAGGATTTCATTCCCGTGCAACAGATCCTGAATACGAAAGTGCGGCTGACCTTTGGTGCGTATCCGCAGGAAGCCGGAAACTTTGGGGTTTTCAGCAAAGGGACGCTGTTGCGTAACATCGGCTTCAACTATCCCCGCACGGAAGGGGACCTCACCACGGATGGCGCTGCATTGCTTGATGGCCAGACTATGGCCGACGATGCCCAGTCGCTGTTCGACCGCCTGCATACCGACCGCACCGACAATGAAATCTGGAAATGGTTTGTCGCGCTCGGCCTGCTTTTTCTCCTCACGGAAGTGTGTATCCAAAAATTTGTATCATGAACGTAACCCTTCGCCACGTACAGATCGTTGACCCTGCGGGGCCGCATCACGGACAAACGGCCGACATCCGCATCGAAAATGGAACCATTACCGCCATCGGAACCGGACTTGACACACCGGCAAACGAAGCGGTGACTTTCGACAATGCCTGTGTGTCGCCCGGATGGTTCGACAGCAGCGTTTCATTTGGTGAACCGGGTTTTGAAGACCGGGAAACCATCGCGAACGGACTCCAC
>DATGXZ010000265.1:0-1960 GCA_035298445.1 Flavobacterium sp. | reverse complement strand
CCCGCCGTATCGCATCGGAAACCGTCGATTCCCATATCGCGTACCCAATACACCATGACGTCGGTCATATACTTACGCAAATCGGGGTTGTCGTAATCGAAGTCAATTACATCGTCCCAATCGTACCAGGGAGTAGGCTGGAAATTCCCTTCCGGTGTCTTGGTATACCAATCCGGGTGCTCTTTTGCCAGCGGATTGTCCCAGGAGGAATGGTTCGCCACCCAGTCAATAATCAGGTGCATCCCCTGATCGTGCACGGCCTTGACCAGATGTTTGAAATCCTCTTTAGTGCCAAATTCGGGGTTAATGCCATAGAAATCAATGATCGAATAGTAGCTGCCCAGCGTTCCCTTTCGCTTCTCCACCCCAATCGGATGTACGGGCATCAGCCAGATAATATCAATTCCCATTTTCTTGAGCCGGGGCAAGTGCGACTCGAACGCACGAAACGTTCCTTCTTTCGTATACTGTCGGACGTTGACTTCGTAAATGGTGGCCGCCTGCGCCCATTCCGGGTGCTTTACCTGCACATAGTCTTTGGGTGTATAGTCGGATTCGGGCGCATTTCCCTTTTCCGTTTTTTGTTCGCATGCCAGAAGGCAAAGGATCAAGCCCGCGAGTACAAGTCTCTTCATTTCAAAGGTTTTGGTTTCGAAATATAAGAAAATCGCCGGGAAACGGCACAAAAAAAGCCCGACGTGGGTCGGGCCTTACTTTTGAAATAGCGTTCTTTAGTTGATGCGAACCAGTTTCGCTTTCATGTCAGCGGTGAGGTTGCGATAATCGAGTATGTGGAGTTCACGCTTACCGGCACTGGCAGTGCGTGTGCCCATCTCGGCATTGATAGACTCCTTGTTGAGTTTATACATGGCGCCAGTGGCAGGGTCGACGATCAGGAAGCCTATTACGCCGCCAAATACCAGGTTCCCCCAATACCATCCGTTGACTTTTGCCTCTACGCTCAGTTCCTGCGTTGGGTAGCCTTCCATTTCAAACTTGATTTTATACATTTCGCGTTTAAAGAAACCCGCAGAAGATTCAAGCGTAACCGTTGAAGGTGTTTTACCGGTAAAAACCTGCTTACCGGCCCGGTTGGTAATCGAAATGTTGGCACCGGTCGGGTTGCTGGTTACGTCAAGCGGCCATTGTGAGTGACTTACGATAGACGCACAAGACTGCAGCAATAGCGATGCCGCGAGTAACGGCAACAGAATTTTTTTCATGAGGAGGATTGTATTAGTTGGTGGCAAAAGTAACGTTTTACCCCCAAACCCTTTACGTCTGGCAAAAAAAAGGCGATCCTTTTTCAGATCGCCTTTCTCATTAGCTATTACGATTCCGGTTGGGCTTTCTTCTCTGCGTCCATCATCTCCATTAACTTCATGCCCAGCAATCCGCTGATCGGCCCGTCGCTTCCGCCGTTGCCTGAGATCAACACATCCGGTATTACCTTGATGTTGCCTTTGGCGATCTCTTCCGTGATTTTGTAACGGGTAAAGTTGTCGCCGCCCATGGCCCTGACCTGTAGCTCATACGCTTCCGCGGTGGATTTACCGATCGCCATGATCTTCTCCGCTTCGGCCAGACCCGTTTTCGAGATGCGTTCGGCTTCAGCGCCGGCCGTCATCTTGGTTGCTTCCGCCTGGGCACCGGCTTTTGCCTTAGTAGCTTCGGCCTCTGCACTGGCGCGCATTTTCATGGCTTCCGCTTCGGCGTTCACAGCTAGTTTCAAACTGGTCGCATCACCTTCGGCTTTTTTGACGGTCGCATCGGCCGTCCGTTGTGCGATTTCAACACTTTGGGAGGCCCGTACGATTTCCTTCTGCATATCGGCAATAGCCGTTTCCTTCTCCACGCCCTGACGCTGTTCCTGCGCCAGTTTCTGGGTTTGGTAGGTCTTTTGCTCTTCTTCCGCAATCTTTCGGTCGGTCAGCGTTTTCATAAGGGACTCGAAGAATCG
>DATGXZ010000264.1:0-5202 GCA_035298445.1 Flavobacterium sp. | reverse complement strand
CCAAGCAGTTCACGGCTGCCACAGAGGTCACCTGCCTCGCCGTTACAAAACTCGACGGCACCGCAAAGGGCGGCGTGGTAATCGGAATTTCCGACCAGTTCCGCATTCCGGTCAAATATATCGGTGTCGGAGAAGGCATCGAAGATTTGCAGGTCTTCAACAAATACGAATTCGTCGACTCTTTCTTTAAATGATGTTCCGCCGTTTAAAGCCGCTGCATCTGTACGTGATTTTCATCGCGTTGATCCTGGTTTCACGGCTTTTTGAGGAGTGGGGCATTACAGTGGTTCAATACATATTTGTCGCGGCGGGCTTTTGGTTTTTTGTTCTGGCGCTGATGAGGTATTTCCGAAAGGGAGAATAAGGGGCGACGTTATTTTTTTGTGTTCGTGCATTGGGTTTAGAGGAATTTTCTTAGTTTCACGAAAAATCTTCACCATGAGGGTACTTGTATACCTCCTTTTTCTTTCCTTTTCGTCCTTTTCACAAACCAGGTTCCTGGACGGCTATTACATCAACAAGCAGGGCGCCCGGGCAGAGTGTCTTGTTGCCCAGGCCGATTATGACAAGGCGAACGATACGGGTGCGCAACTGGAGTTCCGTAAAGATGCTTCCGCTCCGATTGAGACCATCAGCATGTCGGAAGTGAAGGAATTCGGCATTGGGACGGTGATGAAGTTCATCCGTGCCGAGGTCGAATTGGAGGACAGTTCACTATATGATGCCTCGCTACCCGTTTCGGGCGAGCCGTTATGGAAAGTAAAGAGTTTGTTGCTGCGAGTTTGGGTGGAAGGTAATGCGTCGCTGTATTCGTATCTGTCGGAAAAAGGAGAAAAGTTCTTTTTTTCAGTGGCCGATAAAGGCATATCCATTACGCAGTTGCTGTTCATGCGTTGGCATCCGGAAGAGGTGGTTTTTAAAGAGCGGAAAGATTTCCAGCAACAGCTTTTCAGAAATCTGGCTTGTGTAGGCTGGCCTGTCGCCGATTTCAAGAAATTGACTTATGACGAGCGGGATTTGCGGCGTTTTTTTCAACAGGCCAATGCAAAGTGTGGTGGAGGTTCCTCTTTTCTGGTATTCCGAAACAATGTTGACAACCCGTTTCAAATACGATTGACCGCCGAAATGGCCTTACGTACCATGCGTATTTCTGCGTCTAATTCGGTGGGTGAATACCTAAACGATTCGTTCGCCGCCTTTAACCCGGGTATAGAATGCGAAATTGTGGCTTTTTCGGGCAGGTTCACAGGTGTGGTGGGTATCGATTTTTTTAAATTGAACGCCACGCCGGATCCGATTATCACGCCCGGATCCGTTCCCAATATTTACTATGAAACGAGTTCCAGAATCGATATGGCGGTGATTAATGTTCCGATAGGGGCACGTTATTATATATGGAATAGCATTCGTAACCGAGTGTTTGTAGATGTCTCGTTGGTGTTTTGTAAGCCGATGGGCGAAATATCGCTGACACGCTCCATGTATGTGCAGGGCGAACTCGCAGTCGCGCAGGTGTATCGCGATTTACTCGATACGAACTTCAGCTTTAACTTTGGCGCAGGCTATACTTTCAACAAAAAATGGGGCGCACGGGTTATACTGGGAACGCAAAGGAACTATTTAACCTCTTATGCGACGGGTAAAACTGAGGCATTGTCCAATGATGTGCGGTTTGCCCTGCGTTATACTTTCCTATAGATCTGGCTAGTTGTTCCGTCCTCATTACCGAATGTGATTTGGAAACGCCGTTACACGAAGGTCTCGCCTTGAGTGGGTGTTTTCAAAGGAGGATAGGGGTTAGCGTTATTTTTTTGTGTTCGTGCATTGGGTTTAGAGGAATTTTCTTAGTTTCACGAAAAATCTTCACATGAGGCCGTTTTTATACCTCCTTCTCCTTTCTTTTTCGTCCTTCGCACAAACCAAGTTCCTTGACGGTTATTATATTAACCAACAAGGAATCCGGATGGAATGCCTTCTCGCGGTTGTCGATTATGACAATTTGAATGACGCGGGAACACAACTTCAGTTCAGGAAGAACGCTGATGCTCCTGTGGAAACCATCAGTATGTTGGAAGTAAAGGAATTAGGTATTGGACAGGCGATGAAGTTTATCCGGGCCGAAGTCGAAGTAGAGGACAGTTCCCTTTACGATACGTCTCTATCTGTCTCAGGAGAGCCAATTTGGAAAATCAAAAACCTCTTGCTTCGTTTATGGGTGGAAGGTAATGCCTCGCTCTATTCTTATCAGTCGGAGAAGGGGGAGAAGTTCTTTTTTTCAGTTGCGGACAAAAGCGTTCCCATCACCCAATTGCTTTTTATACGTTGGCGTCCGTCGAAGGATGTTTTTAAAGAGCGAAAAGATTACCAGCAACAGCTCTATAAAAACCTCGGATGCATAGGTTGGTCAATTGCCGACTTCACGAAATTGGTTTATGCCGAGCGCGACTTGCGGGAATTTTTTGAACAGGCAAATGCAAAATGTAGCGTTGGCAAGCCCGTTACCGTTTTTCGAAACAATGTTGATAACCGTTTTCAAATACGTTTGTCGGCAGAGATGGGATTGCGAACGATAAACCTGGAAGTTTCGAGCACACTCGGAAGGATAATCAACGAATCATATCGCTCAATCAGTCCGGGGCTTGAATTTGAAGTCGTAGCACTTTCCGGTAGACTGACAGGCGTCATTGGCCTCGATTTTTTTAAGATAGACGATAGCCCTCCCTCCGTTATTACACGAACTTCAGGTGCTTCCGTTTATTACGAAACCCAGCCCCGGGTCAATCTTTGGGCAATTAACATCCCAATCGGTTTACGCCTTTATGCATGGAATACGCCCCGAAACAAGCTTTTTTTGGATGCTTCCGTAGTTTTTTGCCGGCCAGAAGGATACTTTTCGCAGGACGTTCGAATGTATGTGTTTGACGAAGTGACCGCGGTGCAGCGTTTCAAGTCGACGGCAGATCCGAATTTTAGCTTCAATTTTGGCGCCGGTTATGCTTTTAATAGCAAGTGGGGCGCTCGGGTTGTATTGGCAACACAAAAAAATTATTTTGTTAATATCGCTACAGGTAATTCTGAGGCGATCTCCAACGATATGAGGTTCGCATTACGCTATACGTTCTACTAACGTATCAGTGCGGTAATCTTCTCCCACAACACATCATCAAAATCGGATAGTGTAAGGTTCACATCGTCAGCAGCGTCTCCCATTCGAATGATGACCATCTTTTTGGAAGGGACAACGTAGATTTTCTGGTCATTTTTACCCAACGCCATATACATATCCGCCGGCCCGGATGGAATCACGCTGCCCTGGAATTCAAATTGGGTTTGCGGTAGGTGGTAGCTTGATTTACCATTCAGCCACCAAAGGAAGCCATACGCCTGATTGATGTTTTGTGAGGTCGTGGTAGCATCGTGGAAAAACGAACTGTTAACAATCGTTTGGGTGTCCCATTTTCCCTGGTGAAGGGCCAGCAGCCCGAAACGCGCCATGCTGCGTGTGGTGCTCCAATATACAATATTATCACCTGAAACTACCCAAGTGCCAGTCATGCCAATTTTGTCGCGCAGCCGTGTGTTGAAGTACTCGTTATACGACATACCTGTTGCTTCGGCTACCACGTCCTGAAGTTTTACAAATACGTTGTGGTAGGCCCAGCGCGTGCCCGCATCTGCCTTATACGTGAGGCAGTCCGGCGTAACACAGTCACCGTTGGCGAGGTCCTCAATTCCAGACGTCATCGTCAGCAGGTGCCGGTTGGTAACCAGATTTTCCTTCGCGAGCGGCAGGGTCGTCCATCCGGTGCCCAGATAATCGGATACCCGATCGCCCCGGTTAACGAAGCCTTCCTGTTCTGCAATGCCAAACGTAGTCGCTGTAAGCGTTTTTCCCGCGCTTGCCCAATACCACGGACTTGTGGCGGTATGACCATTGAAATAGTGTTCGACCACTATGCGTCCGTTTACGAGTATCATGAAACTTTTTGAATGTTTCAACTCGAGGTAGTCGAGCAGGGGCTGCAGCGCAGTTTCGTCCCATCCCAGCGATGCAGGTGTTTTTGTTTCCCATTCCGAGCCTGTGATAGGCGGGAAGTAGGCCGCTTCGGGTTGGGGTTCGGGGGTAGACGTGTTGTCGGAAGACGAGCTACACGACAGTAACGAAAGAAGGCCAATCAGTAAGGAAATGGGTCGCATGGTAGTGTTTTCAGGATAGACGCCAAAAGTATCAAATAGTTTGAAAGCCATCCCTGAAATCGTACTTTTGTAAGATGCGAAATCTGGTATTTGTATTGATTGTAGGCCTGCTGTACGCCGCCTGTTCACCCGAGGTAAAACGGTCGGATGTGGCCCAACTCAAAGGTTATTGGGAGATAGCCTACGTGGAGGCGCCCGGACAGGAGAAGAAGGAATACAAGGTGAACCCTATGGTTGATTATTTCGAGTTGAAAGGCGGTAAGGGCGTCCGTCGTAAGGTCATGCCCCAGTTCGACGGCACGTTCATCGATGCCTCGCTGCCGGAAGTTGTAACAGCCGTCGACAGCGCAAATGCCGTATATCTGTCCTTTCGCACGCGCTATGCCAAGTGGAGCGAGCAGGTACTTGATGTTTCTGAAAATACATTAGTGCTTCGCAATAAGCAGGGTATTGAATACCACTACAAGAAGTTCGAACCTTTCAACATCAAATAATGGCCAAACGCATCAGCAACGAAGGATCCTTGGGCGATGTCCTGAAAGAGATCATCCAATCCCATCATCTTCAGGGGGGTATTGACGATGTGTTGGTGCGCAACGCGTGGAAATCCCTAATGGGAAATGGCGTCAACACGTATACCCGTGGTCTTACGCTGAAAGGCTCGGTTTTACATGTCGAGCTAACATCTTCCGTACTTCGGGAAGAACTGTCCTACGGGAAAGACAAAATCATCCGTCTGCTGAATGATGAACTGGGCCGTGAGGTCGTATCGTCTGTCGTATTGCGATAAAAAAAAGGCCGTCCCGAAAGACAGCCTCTTTTATACGATACGATTCCGATTAGAATTGCTCCCGTCCAGCGAAATGGAACGCGCTTTCGATGGCTGCGTTTTCATCGCTATCCGATCCGTGGATGGCATTTTCACCAATAGAAGTGGCATATGCCTTGCGGATGGTTCCTTCGGCTGCATCGGCCGGGTTGGTCGATCCAATCAGCGTACGGAAG
>DATGXZ010000263.1:0-15748 GCA_035298445.1 Flavobacterium sp. | reverse complement strand
AAAGACCTGAAAATGTAAACTTTAACGTTTCGTTGCTCGGGCTGTCACGTTGGAAAAGATGGCCTTTGCTGTGGTTTCACTGGCGCCGACACCGCCTAATTTCTGTTCGAGGGCATCGTATTGTGACAGCAGGTTTTTTCGATGGACGGGGTCGAGTAATTTTGCCAATTCCCGACGTAGGTTTTCGGTTGTCAGCTGGTCCTGGATGAGTTCGGTTACGACGGGGGCATCCATAATAAGATTCACCAACGAGATATACTTGAGGGTAATGATGCGTTTGGCGATTTGGTAGGAGATCCAACTGCCACGGTAGCATACCACTTCCGGTACTTTAAACAACGCGGTTTCGAGTGTTGCCGTGCCGGAGGTTACCAGCGCGGCATCGGCATGCTCGAGTAGGTCGTAGGTGCGGTTGGAAATGAGCCGTACGTTCTTCCCGTCAAGGAAACGTTCGTAAAAAGCGGGTTCCTGTCCGGGTGCCCCTGCAATAACGAACTGGTGCGTCGGGAAGTCGGATACGACCGACAGCATCACTTCGAGCATCTTCGTGATTTCCTGTTTCCTGCTTCCGGGCAAAAGCGCTATGATGGGCTTGTCGTCAAGTTGATGCATCGCGAGGAAGTCTGCCTGCGCAATCGGTTGACGGTCTTTTATCGCATCGATCAGCGGGTGCCCCACGAACGTGACATCATACTGATGCTTTCCTTCGTAAAACGCTTTCTCAAACGGCAGGATGACATACATTTCGTCGACATCGCGGCGGATGGCTTTGATGCGGTTTTCCTTCCAGGCCCAAATCTGAGGCGAAATATAGTAATGGGTGGGGATGCCTTTTTGCTTCGCCCACTTTGCGATACGCATGTTAAAGCCCGGGTAGTCGATGAAGATGAGGGCGTCGGGGGCAAATTCGGCAATATCGTCTTTGCAGAACCGGATGTTTTTCATGATGGTCGACAAATTCGACACGACTTCCGCGAACCCCATGAAGGCAAGATCGCGGTAGTGTTTCACGAGCGTGCCGCCTGCCTGCTGCATCAGGTCGCCGCCCCAACAGCGGATATTCGCCTCGGGATCGGTCTGCCTGAGGGCCTTGATGAGGTTGGATCCGTGAAGATCGCCCGACGCTTCGCCTGCAATAATGTAGTATTTCATATCAGAATTTCCACGTATTGAGTTCCTGTATCGCATGGTGGGCGGTCAGGTCGAACTGCACCGGCACAATGGATACGTATCCGTTATCGAGCGCCCATTCATCGGTGTCTTCTCCTTTGTCAAGGTTGATGAATTCGCCGGTCAGCCAATAATAATCGCGTCCCATCGGACTCGTCCGTTTATCGAATTTTTCCTGCCAGAACGCTTTGGCCTGGCGACAGATACGAATCCCTTTAATAGCGCTCTCGGGCAATTTTGGGAAATTGACGTTGAGGATGACCCCAGGCGGCAAGCCCTTTTCGAGCACATTACGGGCAATCGTGTCGACGAAGGAACGGGTAGGGGAAAAGTCGGCATTCCAGTCGTAGTCGCGCAACGAGAAGCCGATGGCCGGAATTCCTTCAATGCCCGCTTCAACCGCCGCACTAAGCGTGCCGGAATAAATGACATTGATTGACGAATTCGAGCCGTGGTTGATGCCTGAAACACACAGGTCGGGTTTGCGGTGGAGGATTTCGTTTACGGCAAATTTGACGCAATCGACCGGTGTGCCCGAACAGCTGTATTCCGGAATCGCAGCGCCTTCCTTGCTGATATGGTTAAGGTAAAGCGTGTTATTAATGGTAATGGCATGGCCCGTAGCACTTTGCGGCTTGTCAGGCGCGACGACGACCACGTCTCCGATGGCGGCCATGCAGGCAATGAGCATCCGGATGCCGGGTGCGGTGATCCCATCGTCGTTGGTCACGAGAATCAAAGGTTTTTTCGCCATAAGTGTAACGTTTCGCTCCGCTAAAATACGTATTTTGCAGGTGAGCGGGGCGGCGTGTCGTCCATTTGTACGTTTAACAAAAAATTATGCGGAGGTGCGGACGCTCCGCCTCGTTTTTCCTTAATTTAGTTCGCTTAAATCCAATGAACGCTATTCTTCAGTTTATGAAAAGGAATTATAAGTTGCTGACGGTCGTCGGCCTGGTATCGCTTGCGCTTTTAAGTTTCATTCCGTTTAGGGGTTCTAAGGAGGGTGATCCCGAGAAAGACAAAGTGCTGTTGGAACTCCTTGCCTTTGTCATCGAGCGCGGTCATTACCAACCGAAGCAAATCGATGATGACTTCTCAAAAGGGGTCTACCGGGATTATCTTGACGCATTGGATCCCTCCAAACGTTTCTTCCTGCAATCGGATATCGACGAGTTTTCTAAATATGAAACGCAGATAGACGATGCGATCAAGACGAAGAACCTGGCGTTTTTCGATCTTACCTACGAGCGGTTGCAACAGCGTATCGCGGAAAGCAAATCGTATTATAAAGACATCCTCGCTAAGCCTTTTGATTACACTGTAAATGAGGAAATCAATACCGACTACGAGAAGTTGCCGTATGCCAAAACGAAAGCGGAGATAAAAGACACATGGCGGAAGCAAATCAAGTTGTCAACGCTGTCTTCGCTGGCCGACCGGCTTGACATACAGGAAGGCAAAAACAAAGAAGAAAAGGATAAGAAGAAAGGTGGGGCACCTATAAAGACGAGTCTGAAAACCGAACAGGACAACACGCCCAAAACCTTTGAAGAACTCGAAAAAGAGACCCGCGAAAGCGCCCTTAAGTCGCTTGACGAGCAGTTTAGCTTCCTGGCTGACCTTGACCGTGCCGACTGGTTCTCGGTGTTTGTGAACGCCATTGCCGAGCGGTTCGATCCGCATACGTCCTACATGGGGCCAGAGGATAAAGATAAGTTCGACATCAGTATGTCGGGTAAATTGGAAGGAATCGGCGCGCGTCTGCAGAAAAAGAACGATTTCACTGAAATTACAGAGTTGATTTCCGGCGGACCGGCCTGGAAGCAGAAAGAGCTTGAACCAGGCGATGTTGTATTGAAAGTCGGACAAGGTGACAAGGAACCGGTGGATGTCGTCGGAATGCGTATTGACGACGTCGTGAAAAAAATCAAAGGACCGAAAGGCACTGAAGTACGCCTGACGGTAAAGAAAGTGGACGGTACCATCAAGGTAATCTCACTGATCCGCGATATCGTGGAGATCGACGAGACGTATGCGAAGTCAAGCGTGGTTAAGATGAAGGACAAGCTGTATGGCATCATTTACCTTCCGAAATTCTACATCGACTTTGAAAATAAAGACAGTCGTGACGCGGCTAAAGACATTGCCCAGGAAATTGCGCGCCTCAAAGAACAGGGTGTGCAGGGCATCGCACTTGACCTGCGCGACAATGGTGGTGGTTCGCTTCGCACCGTCGTTGATATTGCCGGTATGTTCATCGACGAAGGTCCGGTGGTGCAGGTGAAGTCGGCCGGAAAACAGAAAGAAGTATTGGCCGATACCGACAGCCGCGTGCAATGGGACGGTCCGCTAGTAGTGATGATCAACAATTTCTCTGCATCCGCTTCAGAGATCCTGGCTGCCGCTATTCAGGATTATAAGCGCGGCGTAGTTCTCGGAAGCAAGCAGTCGTTTGGAAAGGGAACCGTGCAGAACATCATCGACCTCAATCAGTTTGTCCGAAACAGCAGTTACGGCGACCTGGGTGCGCTGAAGACCACTACACAGAAGTTTTACCGCATCGACGGAGGGTCGACACAACTTCGCGGCGTGAGCAGTGACGTAGTCGTGCCCGATCGGTATTCGTATATTGAAATCGGCGAGCGCGACCTGCACAACGCCATGCCATGGGATAAAATCGATCCGGCGCAATACCAGTCATGGAAAGGGGGCGATTTAGGAAAAGCCATCACCAACAGTCGCAAACGGGTGGCAGAAAACCCTCAGTTTAAACTGATCGACGAGAACGCCAAATGGCTGGCCGGTCGTCGCGATGAGAACACCTACAGCCTGAACCTCGTCCAATTCAGAAAACAACAGGACGATCTCGATAACGAGGCGAAGCGTTTCAAGTCGATAAGCGATTATGACAACCATCTTACGTTCGCTTCTTTGCCGTATGAAGATGAATTGGTGAAGAAAGACGAGACACTAAAAGAAAAGCGTGATCGCTGGCACGAGGCCCTGACCAAGGATGCCTACATCGAAGAGGCGCTCAATGTACTGTCAGATATGCAACAGAACGGTTCAGGCACACCCGGCCTCAACCTTAAGAAAAAAGAGAAGGTGGTAAAATCATAATGCCGCACGTCTCGTATACTCAAAAAACGCCTCACCCGGGCGTTTTTTTATTTTTGGGACGGGGGAAATCCGTTTTCAACTGTTATGTTTACGACATAAATCAAGTAGATGATTGAAAACGACGTAACCCGATCCTGGTGGCGGGTGTGGATGATTTTATTTTTCGTGATCCTTGGCGCATCCTACACCGGCAATGCCCAGTGCGCGGGCGAAGACGGCACCCTCGAAATTTGCGACTATTCGAATCCGGCGAATCAGTTTGTCGACCTGTTTTCCGTTTTAGGCGGATCGCCCTCACCGGGAGGCACATGGTCGTTTCCACTTCCGACCGGCGCGCTGAATACGACAACAGGCCTTTTGGATATCTGGCAACTGCACCTAAGCGGTGTCTACCAGTTTGCCTACACCGTGCCAGGCTCCTGTGCGGACAACGTTGCTATCGCCACCGTCATCATAGGGCCGTGGGCCGGTGTGCCAGCGCCCAATGGCTCTGCGTGCAGCGATGACGATTCTGTCAATCTTTTTGGTTTTTTTGAAGGTGTCGATCCGGATCCGCAGCAAAACGGGACGTGGAGTGATGACAGCAATACCGGGGCGTTATCCGGTAACTTCCTCGATGCGACACAGGCGGGATTGGGCACTTTTCAGTTTACGTATACCGTGACGTCCGCAGGATCATGTCCGCCGGTCTCGGTCACGATTTTCGTCACCGTACATCGTAAGCCCGAGCCGGGCAGCGCGCCCGAACAAGGCTATTGCGATACCGATGATTTTTCGCTTTACACCGATATCAACCTTCAGGATATCCTTTCCGGGGAAGACCCTTTTGGTATTTGGAGCGACGTGGATGGCACCGGCCAGATTTTCGGCTTCTTCGACTCCCACATAAACCTCCAGCAGGTCTTCCAAACCTATGGCCCGGGGGAATACAGTTATAGTTATACGGTTTATCCGGCGAATCCAGTGTGTACGCCTGAAACGGCTACTGTTGTATTTGTCATCGAGCCCCATATTGATTTTACCGGCGCGACGCTTGTCGTGAATTCGGATATTTGTGAGTCGGACATTGCCGATGCTACCTATTCCGCAACCCTCACCCAGGGGCCCTTCCCAGTGCCGGACGGAACCTATGCCTTTACCTATACCATTTCCGGTCCGACGAATACCACCCTTCAAGGGGAAGCCGATTTTGCCGATGGGGTGATGACCTTTCCGATACCGTCAGCGAATTTTCCAGAGGCAGGCGATTACACCATCACCATCATCCAAATAAAGGAGACGGAGAGTCCGGGCTATTGTCCGAATCCGATTGACGTCTCCGATGTACTCTCCATTTTTCCCCTTCCTGAAATCGATCCGGCTACCGTGGCCATTCCTCCGATTTGTTTGGGGGAAGATGCCGTCGCAACGCTTTCCGGCAGTGCATTGGCGGATGTCGTCTATGATATGAAATACACGCTGTCGGGTGCCAATACGCTTCCGGAAACCGATTTGCAGCTTACACTGGCCGGAGGCTCGGCGACCCTGGTGCTTCCAGCGGCGCTTCTGCCCAATCCAGGGGCGACGGTTTTGTCGATTACCTATATCCGCAGTGTTGCGACTGATTGCGAAACAACGTCGACATTTACCCGCACGATTGTGGTCAATACCAAACCGAACACCTCGGCTTTACAGGTAGTAATAGGGAATTCCTGTGAAGGGGATGTCGTCACGGCCTTTTTGTCGGGGTTGGGGTCGTTATCCAACCTCACCGTCACGTATTCGCTTTCGGGTGCTAATACGGCCTCAGACCAGCAGGTGGTGGTATCGGCCTCCGGCGACAACGCTTCGTTTGTGGTACCCGCTGCCTTATTGGCGAACACGGGGGCAACGACACTGTCCATCACCGGACTTGAGAACAACGCCAATACCTGTGGTGTGGCAACGGCCTCGGCTTCCCGAACGTTTACCATTCAGCCACTGCCCGCCCTTCCTGTAACGTCGGACCAGGTCTTTTGTGGCACTGACACACCCACTGTCGGCCAGCTTACGCCTACCGGCGCCACGTTTAATTGGTATACAGACGATGTGTCGGAGGATGTACTTCCCGCCGATACGCCACTTACCAACGGGACTTATTTTGTATCGGCTACCGATCCGGCGACGGGATGCACGTCGGCGCGGGCGCAGGCGAATGTGACGGTCATTACGGTAGACGCGCCCGTCTTACTTCCGGGCGGTTCGGCGTTTTGTGGTGTCGACAACCCTACGCTGGCGACCTTGTCGGATAATGTGGGGGCGACGGGAGACATGTTGTGGTACGATGCGGCGGTTGATGGGGTCTTATTACCCGACACGACGCTGTTACAGGAAGGAGTTACGTATTACGGATACGATTCCGATCCGGTTACCGGTTGTGTATCGCCGGACGGAATCGCTGTAACGGTGACCCTGACCAATTGTGACCCGGATGAATATGCTTTTATGGTGCCCGACGGATTTTCCCCGAATGGCGATGGCATCAACGACACCTTTCGTATTCCGGAGATTGAGTTCCTTTATCCGGATTTCCGGCTCGAGATCTACAACCGCTACGGAAATCTCCTGTTCAAAGGTGCCATCAACAAGCCCGAATGGGACGGTCAGGCGCAGTCGGGTGCCGTAATCGACGGCGTAGTTCCAAATGGGGTGTATTTCTATATTCTGTATTTCAACCGTGACGATAAAAGCCCGCGACAGGGGCGGCTATACCTGAACCGATGAAGCAATTCTACACGTGTATCGCGCTCTTAGTAGCCCTGGCCGCTTTCTCCCAGCAGGATCCGGAGTATACCCACTATATGTATAACATGAACGTCATTAACCCGGCGTATGCAACGGGTACGACGAACATACTGAACCTGGGCGGACTCTACCGCTCACAATGGGTGGGGGCAGTGGGTGCCCCAAAAACCATGACGTTTTTCGCCCACATGCCGGTCGACCGTAAGGTGGAGCTGGGCCTTTCGGCGATTTCCGACGATATTGGGGATGGTGCCAAGAAGGAAACCAACCTCTACGCCGATTTTGCGTATGTACTGCAGTTTCATGGGCAGCACCGCCTGTCACTCGGACTGAAAGCAGGGTTGACGTCGTTGCAGACGAATTTCAACGGGTTCGTTTTTGAAAGTGGCGATCCCGCTTCCGACGCGGCCTTCGCCGAAAATGTCAACATGTCAAAATTGGGTGTCGGCGCCGGACTTTACTACTTCACCGACCGCTATTATGTGGGTTTATCGGTTCCGAATTTCCTTTCCTCTCGCCATATCGTCGAACGAAACGGCATACAGTCGTATGGAGGCGAAAAGATGCATACGTTTTTTACCGGGGGCTATGTATGGCCTGTGTCGGCCAATCTAAAGCTGAAACCGGCATTCATGACACGTTTTGCGGAAGGTACGCCAGCGGCCGTGGATGTGACGCTCAATGCCTTGTGGCGGGATCGTTTTGAATTGGGCGTGGCCTACCGTATTGACGACTCGTTCAGCGGACTGATGGCGTGGCAGGTGAGTTCGCAGGTGCGGATTGGCTATGCCTACGATCACACGTTGTCGAACCTGGGGCAGTTCAATTCGGGTACCCACGAAGTATTCCTGTTGTTTGACCTGAATTTTATGGGACGCGGTTACGATAAATCACCTAGATTTTTTTGATATGGGACGTTTGAAGATAGCGATGGTGATTGGTTGCTGGCTGTTGGCGACGGGTGTGTTCGGACAGTCGCAGGACAAGATGATGGCGAGGCGGTATTTTGAACGCACCTTTTATTCGGAGGCCATTCCCATTTACGAACGTCTTGTCGAAACGGATGGTTCGCTGGAGGTGATTCGGAATTTGGCGGATGCGTACTATTTTACGGGTGATTTCGCCAAGTCGCAACCTCTTTACAGACAGTTGCTGTGGAAGTTTCCGGATGCCGTTGACGCGTCGTACACCTGGCGGTATATCCATACGTTAAAGACCGGAGGCGACTATAAACTGGCTGCGGATGTCTATAGGAAGTTCTTAACGAAGACAGGGCAGACCGATGCGTTGCAACGACTTGAGAAAGACATAGAGACACTCGATAATATCACCGCCATCGGGCCGCGGTTTGACATCCGGGACCTTCCGTTTAATACGCCGTTCAGCGAGTTCGGCGGTAGTCAGGATGGCAAAAAAGTCGTATTTGCGGGTGTTAAACGCTCGTCCGGACTATTGGATAAGAAGTTCAAATGGAACGACGAACGCTATCTGGATTTACTCGCTGTGACCTCGCCGGATGATTCTGTGGCGACTTCGTATGCCAAGGAACTGGAAACCGATCTTCACGAAGCGAGTGCCGTATTTACAAAGGATGGCCGCACAATGTATTTTACCCGAAACTATTTCAAGGATGGCAAACGGGGTAAGAACGGAAAACGCGTGTCGGTTGTGCAACTTTACAAAGCCGAGTATGACGGAGGTTGGACACGTGTGACGGCACTACCCTTCAATAGCCCTGATTTTTCGGTCGAACACCCGGCGTTGAGCCCGGATGAAAAGACCCTGTATTTTGCGTCTGATCGTCCCGGAGGAATCGGGTCATTCGACATCTGGTCGGTCGCCATTCACAATGGAACCTATTCCGAGCCGGTAAACCTTGGTTCGGAAATCAATACCGACCAGCGTGAGCAGTTTCCTTTTGTGGCGCAGGACGGGAAGCTCTATTTTGCATCCGACGGCCACTATGGCTATGGTGCGCTCGATGTATATGTTTCAGACGGGAAAACGGTTTACAATGTGGGCTTGCCGTTGAATTCCGGTTATGATGACTTTGCTTTTTCCATTGACCCCGCAACGAGAGACGGCTACTTTTCCAGCAACCGTCCGGGCGGGAAGGGAAGCGATGACATCTATTTCCTCCACGAGACCAAGCCGCTAATTGTCGAAGGCTGCAAACAGGAGATCACGGGGATTATTTCCGACAAGGATACCCAATTGCCGCTGGAAGGGGCAAAGGTGGTGTTGGAGACGGTGGGCGGCACCGCTCCAGAAGAAGTGGTTACGACGGCTGCCGATGGTGCGTTTCGCTTTCGCGTGGCGTGCGAGGCGACGTATAAAGTGTCGGCTTCAAAACCGACCTATTCCAGTGACAGCCGTACCCTTAAACTGAAGAAAGAGCGGGGCAAGGTCAATGACGCCTCAATGGCGCTGAAGTCGGACGCGGCGGTTGAGCAAGAGAGAAAACAGGCGGAAGAAGCGGCCAGGAAAGCAGCGGAGCAGGAAAAGCGGCAACGCGTTGCCGATATCAAAGCAAAAGAGAAAGACGTGGTGGAAGAGCGCGGTCGACTCGTGATCAAAACCGACCCGATTTACTTTGACTATGATTTATGGTACATCCGGAAGGATTCGAAACCGATTCTTGACCGTGTAGTAGAATTGATGAAGAAGTATCCTGAGATGGTCGTCGAGATCGGCTCGCACACCGACGTGCGGGGCACGTATCGCTATAACGAGGAATTGTCGTCGAAACGGGCAGCGTCTACCCTTGATTACATTATCGAGCACGGCATCCCGGCAACGCGTATTTCGGCCAAAGGATACGGCGAAAGCCAACCGATCATCCGTTGCGTCCCTGATGACGCGTGCAACGAAGAACAACACGAACTGAACCGCCGAAGCGAATTCGTGATCAAGAACCTGTAACGGGACTTACCACTCGTTCACTTTGTTGGCGTCGAGCTTGATAAAGATGAAGAGGAGGACAGTAAAAGCCCAGAGTCCGGAACCGCCATAGGAGAAAAAGGGCAGGGGAACGCCCACGGTTGGGAAAATACCCAATACCATCGACACGTTCACGAAGAAGTGAATGAAGAGGATGGAAGCCACGCAATAGCCGTAGACCCGACTGAATTTTGTTTTTTGTCGTTCTGCCAGATACAAGATCCGGGCGATGAGTCCCATAAAGAGCGCGATTACGACAATCGATCCGGTAAAGCCCCATTCTTCTGCTACGATGGTGAAGGCGTAATCGGTGTGCTGTTCCGGAACGAAGCCTCCTTTTGTTTGGGTCCCTTCCATAAAACCCTTCCCAAACACACCGCCGGAACCCACTGCAATCTTAGACTGGTTGGTGTTATACCCGATGCCTTTTACGTCGACTTCCTCGCCTAACAACACGTTGAAGCGATCGCGGTGGTGTTGTTCAAAGACGTTGTTGAAGACATAGCTAACGGACAGTGTGAACACGGCCACGGCCACTAACACCACCGAACTGAGTATGATGTTCCGGTTGACGATTTTCGATCGGTAGTAATTGAGAATGATCAGTAAAGCGGCGCCCCCGATGATGTAAATCGGTTCAAAAAGAAGACTCATGACAAAAAGCAGGATGGCCGCAAAGCCTGTCCAGAGGTACCAGGAAGGGAGACCCTCCCGATACAGCACGAAGAAAAACGTCATGAAAATCAACGCACTTCCCGGGTCGTGGGGGACGATGAGCAATATCGGCAGGAAGATGATACCCAGCACCTGCACCTGACGTTGTGTGTCTTTCAGGTTGATTTGGATGTCACTCAGGTACTTCGCCACGGCCAGCGCGGTCGCAATTTTAGCAAATTCGGCTGGTTGCAAACTGAACGAACCGAAGGAGTACCAGTTTGTCTGGCCTTTTACTTCCTTGCCGAACACAAACAAACCGGCCACCAATAAAAGGCCTGCAACATAAATGATACTCGTGAACTTCTCGTAAAACTTACCGTCTACGGAAAGTACCACAATGATGAGCGGAATGGCGAGGAAGATGTTGACCAACTGCTTGCTGTAGAACTGTGAAATGTCGGTCAGGTCAGTCTCGCCCGTTTCTGGAATCGTCGACGAATAAATGTTGAGCCAGCCCAGCACCACGAGCACGATGTAAATCGTGACCATGACCCAGTCCATATTGCTGCGCGTACTCTGGTTCTTCATTTCGGATTAGTTTTTCGGGTCGAGTGAATCGGCATCCTGCTGAAAGCGGTCGGCACTCAATAGGGTGTCTTTGGCTTTACGGGTATAGCGGTCGTATTCGGCCTGCAGGCTTTTTTCGAGGATGAATTTCTCGCGCGCCGGTTGGGTGATTTTCCCGCGTAGGTACTTTTCGATCATGAGACTCGCGATCGGACCGGCAATGGTCGCACCAAATCCCCCATTTTCCACGAATACAGCAATGGCGATCTTGGGGTTTTCCATCGGCGCAAACGCCACGAAAATAGAGTGGTCTTTTAACTGGATGCGCTTGCCGCCAATCTTGGCGAAGTTCTCAGCCGTTCCGGTTTTACCGCAGATGTTGATACCTTCAACTCTGAGGTGGCTGGCGGTTCCGAAGTTGTACACGTCGAAAAGGCCGGATATCATCGGGTCGAAGTACTTTTTATCGATAGTGGTCACGTGTTTGGTCGTATACTTCGGATCGATTTTTTCGCCTTTGATTTTCTTGATGATGTGGGGCGTATAATAGTAGCCTTTGTTGGCCACTGCCGAAATCATGTTTGCTAACTGGATCGGCGTCGCCAGCACTTCCCCCTGTCCGATAGCATTCGATACAATGGTCGTCGATTTCCATCCGCCGTTTGGATACATGCGTTTGTAGGTTTTCGACGTCGGAATTTTTCCGCGCTTGCCCGTCGGCAGGTCGTATCCCATGAACTCGCCCAGGCCAAAACTACGGGCGTGTTTCGAGAAGACATCGACCGCATAGGCGGGGCTTCGGTATTTGTTGATCGTGCGCATGTAAGCGGTTCCGAAGTAGGCATTACACGAGTTGTAAATGCCGTTGTGCAGTTGGTGCGGTCCGGATCCGTGACAGCGCATGAACCGGCCCGGCGCGTAACTGAAGCCGTGGTGGCACATCACAGTGGTTTGCTCGTCGACGGCGCCTTCCTGCAAGGCGATCAGGCCTGTGATAATCTTGAAGGGTGAGCCCGGCGGGTATTGTGACAGCAGTCCGCGGTCAAAAAGCGGTTTGGCGATGGAATCGTTATAGAGTTGGGTGTAATTCCGCGAACGCTGACGGCCCACCAGAATGGAAGGGTCATACGAAGGAGCGGTTACCAACGCCAGGATTTCCCCCGTTTTGGGTTCTATCGCTACGATGCCGCCGCGTTTGTTGATCATGAGTTTCTCGCCATATTCCTGCAGGAGGGCGTCAATCGTGAGGGTAATGTCTTCTCCCTGTTTGGCGATGGTGTCGAAACGCCCCTGTTGGTACGGACCGATGTCGCGGTTGAATTTATCCTTCTGGCGGTACTTCACGCCTTTCACCCCTCGGAGGATCTTCTCATAACTTTGCTCAACGCCCTGTCGTCCGATGAGGTCGCCGGCATGGTAGTAGTGGTTTTTTTCCAGTTCCGCCGGACTCACCTGGGCGATCGAACCAAAGATATTCGCCCCTACTTTTACTTGGTAATCGCGAAGGGAACGTTTGACGACTTCAAAGCCGGGTTCGAATTTCCGCATTTTCTCCTGCAGCGCAGCATATTCGCTTTTGTTGAGTTGGGAAAGGAATACAGACGGAAGCCGTGGACTGTAATCCCGTGCTTTTTTGATGATGCGAAGGAAATCGTCCTTGCTGATGTTCAGGAGGCGACAAAATTCGAGGGTATCGATATTCTTGACATCTTTTGGGGTCACCATGATGTCGTAGGAGGGCTGGTTAGCCACCAGTAATTTGCCGTTTCGGTCGTAGATATAGCCGCGTTCCGGGTAATCGTATACGATCCGGAGGGCATTGTTTTCCGACTTCAGTTTAAGCTCCTGGTCAATGATCTGGAGGTAAAACAGTCGGACCACGATCAACAGGGTGCTGATAATGATAACGGTAGGAAGCAATACTTTTCTCATCGCCGCGCGGGTTTAAACAAATGGATGAGCAACAGGCACATCAATAAGGTAAAAATCGTGCTGGTGAACGTTTGGGCCAGGACTTTCAGGAACAGGCTCGCGCGGAAGGCTTCCAGCACGAACAGCACGAGATGGTGCATGGCCACACAAATAAGGATGAAGGAAAAACGCTCGGGTGTGAGCCGGTCGTTGATTTTTATGGTCTGGTATTCATAGCTGACACCAAATGAAAACCGGAAAAAAGAAGGTCGCAAATAGGCGAGTACGATTGAAGCTGTTGCATGCACACCGCCGGAATTCAGGAAATGGTCGATGATGAGTCCCATCAGGAACGCTGCCAACAACAGTCCGTAGCGATTGCCGTTCACCGGATACAGGATGATGAAAAGCACATACGGGAACGGATTCAGGTAGCCCGAAAAATGAAAGGCATCGAAAATCAGGATCTGTGCCGCGAGCAGCATCACAAAACGGGCGATATTGAACAGGATCGTACTATTCATTTTTAGCCTTTGTTTCTGCTTCGAGGCGTTGTACTTCTTCTGCCCGGTCTTTGTTTTTGATGATGTAGACGTAACCCAGATTGGTCATGTCGTTAAACAACCGCACGTCGATGGTGTAGTAGTTCGTCTCGTCGTCGGTGTAGTATTTGTCAATGGTGCCGATGCCAATATTCTCGGGGAAAATCAACGACTGTCCCCCCGTTACGATCGTGTCGCCTTTTCGGATCGATGCCAGTCGCGGCACCTCGATTAACTGCACGATACCCGCATTCTTGCCGTTCCACGTAAGGGTGCCGAAGTGGTTGGATTTCTTGATCTTGGCGTTGATCTGCGACTTGATGTTCAGCACACTCTGCACCGTGGCGTAGTTCGTAGAGGTCGTTTCCACGATACCTACGATACCCAGGTCATTGATAACCCCCATGTCGGTCCGGATGCCTTTTCGGTTTCCGGCATCGATGGTGATGTAATTGTGTTGGGTGTTGTAGGTATTGTGTACCACCTTCGCTACTAGCACTTCCGTTTTGCGTACGCCGCGGATGCTGTCGAACATGGGTTTGCCCGTCGAATCGACCCGATTGAATAGCAACGCTTTAAGACGCGCATTCTCTTTCGCCAGTGCTTCGTTCTGTGAGCGGAGGCCGAAATATTCGTCGATTTCGTTCATCTGCGAATAGATACCCCCCGTGAACGCGTTGGCCGAACTGATGACCCGGCTACGGTGGTAGGAGTGTGCCTGTATGGTCAGCGAAATGGATATGCCCAAAAGCAGCAAAAACAGCAACTTATGGCTGTTTTTTATGACGAAAGCGAGTATCTGCTGCATCCGGGAGAGATTGGAAATCCCAAATAACAAATTCCAAATCGCAAGTCCTTATTGGAATTTGGAATTTGTCCCTTGGAATTTATTTTATCAATATACTTCTGAATTTGTTGATGTTCTTAAGCGCCATTCCGGTACCCCGAACAACGGCGCGAAGCGGGTCTTCCGCGATGTAAACGGGAAGATCGGTCTTCAGCGAGATCCGTTTGTCGAGTCCGCGAAGCATCGAACCACCACCTGCCAGGTAAATACCGGTGTTGTAGATGTCGGCGGCGAGTTCCGGCGGTGTCTGCGACAGCGTCTCCATCACCGCATCCTCAATACGCTGTATCGACTTGTCGAGTGCTTTGGCAATTTCGCGGTATGAAACTTCTACCTGTTTTGGCTTGCCGGTCAGCAAATCGCGTCCCTGTACCGACATATCATCCGGCGGGGTGTCGAGTTCCTCGATGGCCGCTCCGATTTCAATCTTGATTTTCTCCGCGGTGCTTTCTCCGACGAAGAGGTTGTGCTGCGTCCGCATGTAATACACGATGTCATTCGTAAAGACGTCACCGGCGATCTTCACCGATTTGTCACATACGATACCGCCCAATGCGATGACGGCAATCTCTGTCGTTCCACCACCGATGTCAACGATCATGTTTCCTTTTGGCTGCATGATATCGACTCCAATACCGATCGCAGCAGCCATCGGCTCGTGGATGAGGTAGACTTCTTTTCCGTTCACGCGCTCACAACTCTCCTTCACCGCGCGCATCTCCACCTCGGTAATACCTGAAGGGATACACACCACCATGCGAAGGGCCGGTGTAAACATTTTTTTCTTCAGCGCCGGGATGCTCTTGATGAACATGCTGATCATCTTTTCAGAGGCATCGAAGTCGGCGATGACCCCGTCTTTCAACGGACGGATGGTTTTGATGTTTTCATGCGTCTTACCCTGCATCAGGTTGGCCTCTTTACCGACGGCAATGATCTTGCCGGAAACCCGGTCACGGGCCACGATCGACGGACTGTCGATCACAACCTTGTCGTTGTGGATGATGAGCGTATTCGCGGTTCCGAGGTCGATAGCAATATCCTCGGTCATGAAATCAAAAAATCCCATACAATCTGCGGGGGTTTGTGGTTACGGTTTTAGTCCTTGCAAAGGTATATAATTTCACGTACCAACGCGCCCTGCTATTTTATTTTCAGGGAGATTTTTAAAAACGCGAAAGCCTTCCCCGCCGAACGTTGGAAAAGGCTTTCGAAAGGACGTCTCAAC
>DATGXZ010000262.1:0-10820 GCA_035298445.1 Flavobacterium sp. | reverse complement strand
CGAGTTCCAACTGGTCGATTGAGACGAACGCCCCAAACTTTTCCCGAAGCTTCAGGATGCGTTCCGACAAGGCGGGTCCGATGCCGTATACCTTAATCAGGTCTTCCTGCGTGGCCATATTAATATCGAGTGGCTTCTGCTGACGCTTTTCAACCCTCACGGTCTCTTTCGTAAAAGAACTCTGCGCGTTTCGGTGCGTTACCCAATCGGGAAATCGAAAAAACGGCGACAGCCGCGCCAACAACGAATCGGAAATACCGGTTACCTTTTGAAATTCACGGGCCGAGTTGACGTAGCGCCCGGTTTTACGGAAAGCCGACAGGCGGTCGATCTCGGCTGCCGACATGCCGAGTCGGTATCCTTTATAGTCGCTGATAAAATTCGGATTGAACGAATACTGCTTCGGTTTTTCGGCCTTTCGGTTGGTCTTGAGGGAATCGATTACCCGTTGGGTTGCCATCCATTCTGTTTCTTCCTTCGAAGGTACACCAGACACACTGCTACTCCTGCCGTACAAAACGATCTGAAAAACGATCATGAGTAGCGCGAGCACCGTCAATCCCCTTCGCTGGCGTCGCGAAAAGGTCAGGCTAGCTCCCATAATGCAAACTTAGAGATCGAACACCGACGATCGCTTGGCGCGGATCAGGTCTTTCAACTTGAGCCAAAACGCGAGTGTGAGATACACCCCGAACCAAAGTCCGGCCGTCACAAAGGAAATGTAGATAAAAAACAGGCGGACGCTGCTGGCGCGCATCCCCAGTCGATCGGCTAAACGCGATGCCGCGTTGAAGCCGTGTTTTTCGAAGAAATATTTGAGTCGGGTGACTACTGACATATACGTGCATAAAAATACGGATTATTCGGTTCGTAACAACTGGTGTCCTACGGTACATTCCAGACAGCGCCCGCGGGCACAAAACGAGGTCTTCAACTCGAGCAACGCCTGGGTTTCGAAGGCGTCGGCCGCCACGATTCCCAGTTTCCCAAAGCGGTCTACCACCACATTGCGCTCGGGTTTCAGTTCGCGTAACAGTACAATAAGGTCTTCGTCGGGCAAATCCCCTTTCGCCTGTCCGTAAAGAAACCGCAGCGGCACAATGGAGTTGATTATCACTAAATCGATAAAAGAATCTGATAGCCCTTTTCTACGCTGTGGCGACGGGCGATCGAAAAGGTAATGTGTCCCCCAATAAGGCGTCGTCTGGCTTTTCAGCAGCGTTCGGAGTTCCCGCCCCGATGTGGCGAGCATAACCGAGGTAAAAAGATGCGACGAACGATGGTAAAGCCACGCCAACTGCGACAGCCGGATGGTAGGGAAATTATCTGGTCGCAGCTTAAAGAAATGGACAGATTCAGAAACAGGTGGCGGCAACCGGTACTTGGTCGACAGATAGGCAAATTCGCCCTTCAGGTTTTTGAAGTACTGGTCTTCTTTCTCTCCTTCTAACATCCCGCAGAGCCCCATAAAAAGGGCTTCCAATCGCGTGGGGTCATCTGCTTCTTTTCGCACCACCGCAAATGGCAGCAGTCCCGACATGGCAAAAAAGATCTCCCCGTTTTGGTTAAGTCCGAACGTACGCGCCAGCATCCGAAACAGCACCGCCTCCCAATCGCCCGCCTGGTATTCCGGCCACGAACGTATCTGAAGCGACTTCCGTTCCAAACGCTCGAAAAACAAACGCTCCAGCCAAGCCGAGAAGTGAAACGCATCAACATCGGCAATCTGGCGTTCGCAATAAATCCACTCTTTGGGCACCAGCAACTGGTTATACCGCAAAAGCGTTGAAGAAGGAACGCGCCCCCGAAGTTCCAACGTCGGGATTTCGGTTTGGTCGGCGCGAAACACCGGCGTGTCGTGTTCCCATACGACATGAAGGATCACGCTGTCGTAGGCCCGATCGGTTTCGTGGCGGTGCGCATACCAATCGGATGACTTCAGGTGTATCTCGATGTTCCCGGCCCACTTCTGTCGGTCGAGTACGATCTGCGCGTTGAAAAAATCCGGGCCGGCCACCTGTAGGTACTGGCCCGGATGCACAATCGCAAGGTCTTTTCCGTCGACAGTCGTCAACGAGTGGGCGTCGAATTTTGAATACCTCCATACATAATGCAGGAAATCCTCTCTCATGGCGTAAACTGGACTAATGGCTTAGATAGTCGCAAGCTAACATGGTTTTCTGTTCTGATTTTACGGGAAAACCGCATATTTTCCCACAAATCTCCTGCTTGCCGTTCCATCAAAAAAAGTCCACATACGAGCACATTCCCGCGTTTCGGTATCTTTACGCAAAATCATATTGGATGCGCGCCTTACTTATTCTACTCCTGACCGCCGTCACCTCGCAAGCCCAGATTTACAAAATCTCGTACGACCGCATTTCCAATGGCAAGGCGGTAGAGGGAGCTTTCCCGGTCGTTTTTACCAACTCCGACAAGACCCTGGTGACCCAGTCAGCCATCCTCGCCGGAAAGGCATCCGTTCCGTATGAGCAAACACTTCTTTTTAGGGATCAGCCCGGCGTCTTTTACCTGTCGGCCATTTTAGGAGCGAACCGGACCGTCGCGACCAAAGACAGTACGACCATCGCCGGCCAACAACTGGAACTCCGTCCCGACCGCAAAAAAATACTCGGATACGAATGTAAGTTGGCGCACACGGTAATCAATTCCAATAGCATCGACATTTGGTATACCGAGGCATTGGGCGTGCACGGAGAACCGTCGGTGTTGGGACAACGTCTCGGACTCGTACTCGAAACCGTCCGAAACGGACAATTCGTGGTCAGGGCACGCCAAATTGAAAAGGTGAAGGGTTTTCCGCCTCTACCTGCCATAGCAACGTTATCGGACCTCCTCACCTACCGCGACCTTTTGTGGAGAAGCCGCTTTACGACAATTCCCCTGTTCCGACAACAGGTATTGAATTTTTCCGATGATGTTACCTCTAACGACAGCATCTTCCGTTTTGGCGGTGGCAGTATTGCCGTTCGAAAAATCCGGTTTCCCAAGATCGAAGCCGGAAGCGTGGCCTTTCTCGACGTCACCGAGCAATCTACGGGCGATGCTTATGACCGCACTGGATCGGTATTCCTCCTGCCGGTCACAGGCCCCAGTTTTTGGGACGCACTTGAGAAAGGGATTGAGGCGGTGCCTTTATATGAAAACGGAAACGGCAAGAAATACCAGGGCATGGTACGGGCAGGCGACTACGAACCCTTATTGGAATTGATGCGGTTCTTTACCCCTTTCGGCGTCAAAGGCTACAACCATTTACAGTTGAAAAACAAAGTATGGCAAGACAGTGTGTCATATCGCCAGGACATTACCGACCTCATCCCGGCGTTTTCGGGTACGGAAATGTATGTGGGTATCGTGATTGGAAACTATGATAAAGGAGGACATACGGTCAATGCGAACATCACGGTGCATACGGATCCGGATTCAGAGAAACCCGGCGTGGCGAAGGTGCTGCCGCTTTTCAATACGGTAAACATACTCGAGATGCGTGGCCAAAACTACGGGTCAATGTTTGATGTGGACAAAGGACTTGAAGTCACCTTCACCCTGCCCGAAGGCGCCCGAAATGCGCGGTTGCGGTACATCGTCACGGGGCACGGCGGATGGGAACACGGCGATGAATTCATGCGAAAGAAAAACACGCTTTTGCTCGACGGAGCCGAACGGTTTGCATTCACACCCTGGCGGACCGACTGCGGCAGCTATCGACTCGCGAATCCGGCGTCGGGGAACTTTGAAAACGGACTTTCTTCCAGCGATTACAGCCGTTCGAACTGGTGTCCGGGCACTACTACCAATCCCATTTGGATTGACCTCGGCGACCTGGCCCCGGGCACGCACACCCTACAGGTCAAAATTCCGATGGGCACCCCGGAAGGCGGTAGTTTCAGCGCATGGAATGTATCGGGTGTGCTGGAATACAACTAGAAACCTCCTATTCAAAAAAGAAAAAGCGCCCTTATGAGCGCTTTTTTTATCGTACTACGAGGGTATCGCTATTTAATAGCCCCGATAATATCGTGCTTCGTAATGATATGGTACTTACCGTTGCCGAGTTCAACGAGCACGGCCTGTCCGTCTTTTCCAAAGAGCTTCGATACCTCTTCAAGGGCCGTACCGGCTTTCACCACCGGGTAGGGCGCGCCCATCACCTCACGGATCGGCTTTTCTGCCACGTTTTTGTCAGCTATGTAATGACGGAACAGATCGGTTTCGTCTACAGAACCCACGAATCCGTTGATATCGATAACCGGGATTTGCGAGATGTTGTACTTCCGCATCCGCTCGATGGCGTGTGACACCAGTTCTTCGGTACGGACAGTGATCAGCGGCTTGTCAACGTGGTCTCTGATGACATCTTCCGCCTTCGTAACCTCTTCTTCGAGGAAACCACGCTCACGCATCCAGTCGTCGTTGAACATCTTGCCCACGTAACGGCTGCCCGAATCGTGAAACAGGACGACTACCACATCATCCGGTTTGAAATGCTCTTTGAGTTGCAACAATCCTTTGACGGCAGCTCCGGCCGAATTCCCAACGAAAATACCTTCTTCCAGGGCCAGTCGACGTTGGTAGACGGCTGCATCTTTATCGGTTACTTTCGTAAAGCCGTCGATGAGGCTGAAATTGACGTTTTTCGGGAGGATGTCCTCGCCGATGCCTTCTGTGATATAGGAATAGATTTCGTTCTCATCAAAGATGCCCGTTTCATGGTATTTTTTGAATACCGAGCCATAGGTATCAATACCCCAGCACTTGATGTCGGGTTTCTTTTCTTTCAGGTATTTGGCGACTCCTGAGATCGTACCCCCTGTTCCCACACCCACTACAAAATGCGTTACCTTTCCGCCGGTCTGTTCCCAGATCTCGGGTCCGGTTGATTCATAGTGCGCCTGGGTATTCGACATATTGTCGTATTGGTTTACGTACCACGCATTGGGCGTTTCCTCTGCCAGGCGACGCGATACGGAATAGTAGGAACGCGGGTCAGTGGGCTCCACATCCGTCGGGCACACCACGACTTTCGCCCCTACGGCCCGCAGGATGTCCATTTTCTCTTTGGATTGCTTGTCGGTAATGACGCAGATCAGTTTGTATCCCTTGATGATAGCGGCCAGCGCCAGTCCCATTCCGGTATTGCCCGACGTACCTTCGATAATGGTACCGCCAGGTTTCAGGCGCCCGTCGGCTTCGGCATCTTCCACCATTTTTACGGCCATCCGGTCTTTCACGGAATTGCCCGGGTTGAAGGTCTCGACCTTTGCCAACACCAGTGCATCAATCTCTTTTGTAATCTTGTTGAGTTTCACCATGGGCGTGTTCCCGATGGTGCCTAATATGTTTTCAGCGTAGTTCATTTGACTGTATTTCGGCGCAAAGATACGGAAACGATTGCGTTGAAAGTCGAAAGTCGAAAGTGGAAAGTGGGAACTACTGGAAGAACGTCCAGACCAGGCCAAAGCGCACCAGGAAGTCCTTGTAGGGATAATTCGGTGCCGAGTAAAAACGGTTTCCGGTAAACGGCGAGTTGAAGTGCTCGGCTTTGAGGTAAATGCGTGTCTGGCGAACCTTCGCGTTGAAGAAAAAGTCAACGAGCGGGAAGTCGCCGATCTCGCGTTTGGTCTGCACGTAAAATTCCCCAAGTAACGGATTGAAGTCGTTCGCCTTGTATTTCGAAAAATACTGGAACGTAAACCCGGTCTGGATAAACATCGCCTTCTTAAACAAGGTTCCGGAGTAATACAGGGTGTTTCGCGTAAGCAGTTGCGGCACATTCAGCACCGGATCGTCCTGGCCAACCTGTTGGTACAGCACGGTATTGTCTAGGGCGAAGTGCCCAAGCCGGAATTCCTTTGAGACCTTTATGGAAAGATAGTTAATCGTTTTTCCGTATTGCTTCGGCGATACCAGCAGCACCTGGTCGTCAGTGCTCACATCATCGAAATAGAGGTAGTCGTCGAGGACAGTGGCCTGTAGGCTCGCGTTGATCCAGGGAGTTTCGGCCATCGCTTCAAAATGCGTGATTTTCTCGTTCTTGAAATCATTGAACCAGTTGTACGCGATGTAATCACTCTGGAACAGATTGAAGTTGTGATTGGGCAATCGGTTCAGTTTCTGGAGACGGAAACCAAACAAATAGTTGTCATTGAGTTGGTAATCGGCCTTAACGTCGATTTCCGAAAGCTGTTGGTTGGTAATGGCATTTCGAAGGAGCGCCGTTCCCGACCAGCTTCCTTTTTTGTAGGTATATTGCCCACCAAAATTCTCGATACGGGCATTAAGCGAACTTGGGATGACTTCCCCGTTTTGCACGATGGCTGTTTGGTAGAAATAATTGTAGTTGAAATCTTCGATGAAGAATTGCACCCGTCCGAGCGACTTATTCTCATACGCCACCCCGACCTTATTATACATCCGGTTGTAGCGCGATTTGTCCCGCAGTCGCGACGCCACATACGCCTCGCCAAACCGCTGGAAATCGTCATTCGAATTGACCACATCGGTGCGCAGGGTTGGCTGGTAGTACTCAAAAAACTCGTGTTCGTAGTTGAATTGGTGCAACAGCCACAGGTTGTTCTGTCGGTCGCTTCCGTTAACGCGGAAACCATGGTCGAAGAAATAACGGTTGCCTTTCATCGTCGACTGGGCATCGGTGAGGTAAACCTGCAAACGGCCCCGTTCGTCGAAGGCTTGGTCGCCGCTTTCGAAATCTTCAAGGTTCAGTACGCCGCCGTTTTCCATGTTGAAGAAATCCTGCCCGGTGAAATGGGCTTTGAGGAAATACCGCCCCGATTTGGTTTGGTAATTCGACGTAAACCGGAAGTTGCCCGTACTTGACATCGCATTCTCATACCGACCGACCGACCGCAGTCCGCGATAGGCCACCGAGATGTTCAGGCGTTCGTGCAGGTTGAGGGTCAGGAAGGCATCGACCGACTGTCCCTGTTTGATGGTGGTTTTGAAATAGAGTTCCGTCAGCGGTGTCGCCACCTGGTAATACCGCATCTGCTCGGGGCGGATGTAGTTGAAATGCTTGGCCCGCATGCCAAACTGCGGAAACGGTGAAAACCCGTCAAGACCGAAGTCGAGGGTATTGTAGGGCTGCCCGTCGTTGGCAAACGGCAAGAGCCCGAAGTTGTCGCGGCGCAGGTAATTGAAACGGTAGTCTTTCTGGATGGTCAGTGAGGTGTCGATATACGTTGTATCATTGTCAATGGTAAACACCCGATACATGTCGATGGTCGCTTTGGCGTCCTGGGTTTGTCCGGCCGCCTTCCGCTCTTCCTTGGTCATTTTCTTCAACCCCTCACCCATGGGCTTCGGCTGTTGCGCGAATGCAGACACAGCAACTAACAGCAGGAGGATATAACAGCGTTTCATCATCGGGAGGGCGGAAATTTCGGAGGGAATTCGTGCTATAATTTGCCTTAAGCGCCCAAAGGTAGTACATTTAAACGGAAAAAGTTTCTTAAAACAGCGGGGTGTATACGGAAGGGTGACAACCTTTCTGGCGATAAAGAAATCGTGACAAAACGACCGTCTAACCGAAAGGCCGTATCGAAACAAAGGAGTAGCCCATTTCCGGAAGTTGCGTGAGGGATGGGCGCGGCAGCCCCCGCAGTGTGAAGGCTGGTTTTGCCGGCAGGCGGGTGCGACCGCAGGAAGCGCCCGGCGACGGTGCAAAACCGCCTGAGCGCAAGGGGCTATAGCAGACAGCCCGACGGCGTCCCTGCGGGTAGTTGAACGGATGCTATACTGCCAACTGCCACTGCCAACTGCGAACTGGAACGCGCCGGCACGCCCAAAAACAATACCTTCTAAAGTTTGATCATGGCTCCTTGATACTTGCTTCTTGGTCTTCTTATTAAACCTACAAGGTTTTGAAAACCTTGCAGGTTGGAGAAAGGGTCATAATAGGTCATGCCACTGGCTCCTTGCTCCTTGATACTCGCTCCTCGTTTCAAAACCTTGCAGGTTTTAGACGGCTGAAGCACTGCGACCGTGACTGCGACTGAAAAAGGCGCCGGCACGCCCAAAAAATACCTCGTTAAGCGGGCTCCTTGCTACTTGATACTTGCCCTTGCTTCTGCTTTTAAACCTACAAGGTTGTGAAAACCTTGCAGGTTGTAGACGGATTGAAGCGCTGCCCACTGCGACTGCCTACTGCCTACTGCCTACTAATTTAAACCTACAAGGTTGTGAAAACCTTGCAGGTTGAAGAAAGGGTCATAATAGGTCATACCACTGGCCCCTTGCTCCTTGATACTCGCTCCTCTTTTCAAAACCTTGCAGGTTTTAGACGGCTGAAGCACTGCGACTGTGACTGCGACTGAAAAAGGCGCCGGCACGCCCAAAAAATACCTCGTTAAGCGGGCTCCTTGATACTTGTGCCTTGCTCCTACTTTTAAACCTACAAGGTTTTAAAAACCTTGCAGGTTGAAGAAAGGGTCATAATAGGTCATGCCACTGGCTCCTTGCTCCTTGATACTCGCTCCTCTTTTCAAAACCTTGCAGGTTCTAGACGGCTGAAGCACTGCGACTGTGACTGCGACTGGAACGGCGTTGAACACTGCCTACTGCGACTGCCAACTGCCAACCGGAACGCAAAAAACGTGGTCAGACACGTAACGGTACGTGGTCAGACACGGTAGGAGACGTGGTCAGACACGGTGGGAGACGTGGTTGGATACGGTACGAGACGTGGTTGGACACGGTAAGGGACGTGGTCGGATACGGTACGAGACGTGGTCAGACACGGTTGGAGACGTGGTTGGATACGGTAAGGGACGTGGTCAGATACGGTAGGAGACGTGGTTGGACACGGTAAGGACGCGTCACATCGCAATTCCTTCGCAACCGTGCATAAAAAAAGGCTGCCTTTCGACAGCCTTTTCTTTTTACTTCACGATCGTCATCTCGTCGACGATGTGCTTCGCGCCGCTGAACTTGTCGATCAGCCAGAGTACGTAGCGGATATCGACGTTGATGGTGCGCTGTAGGTTTTTGTCGAAGATGACATCGCCCGCCATGGCTTCGATGTTGCCGTCGAACGCGAGACCGATGAGTTCACCTTTGCCGTTCAATACCGGCGAACCTGAGTTACCTCCGGTGATGTCATTGTCGGTCAGGAAGTTTACCGGCATATACCCGCCTTTGTCGGCGTAACGGCCATAGTCTTTTGCCTTATAGATGTCGAGCATCGCCTGTGGCAGGTCGAATTCGGCATCGCCTTTTTTGTATTTCTTCACCATGCCTTCGAGGGTGGTGTAGTTGTTAATCTTGGCATCGTTGCGCTTGTCGGCCGGAAGGGCACGCACTTTACCATACGTCAGGCGCAGGGTCGAGTTAGCGTCGGGATACTGGATCGGATTGAGTTTTGATTCGCGGAGTCCGGCTACCAGGTTGCGGAACGCTTTCTCATAGTCGTTCTGCGCTTTCGCGATGGCATCCGACTTCGACGCCAGGTGCGTGAGCAGGTCGTTTGACAGTTTATATACCGGATCGTTGGTCACAAGGGCGGCATCCGGGGCGTCGAGGAAGGCCATCATTTTGGCTTCTGAGGTCAGGATACTCAGGTCGTAGATCGCGTTCACATATTTCGTGAAATCACCATTGTTCTCTTTACCGATCTTGTCGACCATCGGTGCGATGGCATATCCGGTCGCTTTTGTTGAATAGAGTTTCAGTTGTGCTGCCATGATGTCTTTTTCAGCCGGCAGGTACACTTCTGAGAAGAAACCTTTGATCATCTCTTCCAGATCCGGACGCATGCCGGCGCGGGCCGTAGCATCGGCGTTGGCATAGGCTTCAAGCTGTTTGCCGAACATACGGGAAACGGTGCCGAAAGACGTCGTACGCAGCAATTGTTGCAGGTAATTGTCATGACGCGCCTTTTCGTTCGTGAGCGCATACCACGCATTGATATCCCGGATGACGTTGCCGTATTTGGCTTTGTTGGCCGGTTTGTTGGCCCATTTGTCAAACTTTGCTTCCTGTGCCGCCTTCGCTTTCGCCGTACCGAATTTGGTAAGGGCATCGATCATCCCCTGACGGTTTTTCCAGTAGTTGGCGGTTGAAGCGTATTTTGAAGCGTACTGAAGGTTGACTTTTTCGTCTTTCTCCATATACTTCTTCATGTTGTCCATGCCGGTTTTGGCTCCTTCCACCCATGCCGGGTAGGCATATTTGACGTTCTGCTCGATTCCACCTGCCGGCATCCAGCGGTTGGTACGTCCCGGATAACCGAGGATCATGGCAAAATCGCCTTCTTTCACACCGCTCAGGTTGACCGGAAGGTGGTGCTTCGGATGCAACGGAACGTTGTTCGGCGAGTAATCGGCCGGATTGCCGTCTTTATCGGCATAGATACGGAACATCGAGAAGTCGCCGGTGTGGCGCGGCCATTCCCAGTTGTCGGTGTCGCCACCGTATTTGCCGACGCTTTCAGGTGGTGTTCCCACGAGGCGCACGTCTTTGTAATCCTGGTACACGAAGTAGTAGAATTCGTTCCCCTGGAAGAACGAACGCACTACGACAGTGTATTTGCCGCCTTCGTTGTTCTCTTTTTCGATGACTTTCATTTCGTCGGCGATGGCTTTGGCGCGATCGGCTTCCGACATATTGTCGTTGACTTTGGAAAGGATACGTTTCGACACGTCATCCATACGCACGAAGAAGCGCACGAACAGGCTTGACGGTTTCATTTCGCCAGCTTTATTTGGTGCCCAGTAACCGTCTTTAAGGTAGTTGTGCTCAGGCGACGACAATTCGGCAATGGCGTCGTATCCACAGTGGTGGTT
>DATGXZ010000261.1:0-8002 GCA_035298445.1 Flavobacterium sp. | reverse complement strand
GTCGCCTCCGGATGGAATCTTTGCCGATGATGAAGTCGACCTCGCCGCGTTCGTTGTTCGATTTTCCGTAAAACAGGGTCGGGTTGTCGAGGGTTCCGTTGAACCTCCCTTTTCCCGCTTTATAACGTACCCATTCAACCGATGTCGTATCATTGGCGAAGAAAACATGACCGTTGACGCCGAACGGACGTAACGGGTGTTTGACATTGAGATAGGATTGGGCTTTCCATTTCGGCGAAAACTCATGCACGACCGAACTGCGCGAACCGGCCGATTCCGACGTGATGGCGACAAACCCCACGCCGCGACCACCAAACTTTTGTTGGAAAGCGGTTCGTAGGTCTTGTACAATCATATCGCCATCCGTCATCGAATCACCGAAGTAGGCGATGCGCACATTACCACTACCCGTTTTCTCGAGTTGGTACAACTTTTCAAAAAACGGAATAAGATACTGGTTTCCCGTATACGTATCGAAGGTTTCTTCTGGGAAGGTGACGCCGTTGGTTTCGAAATACACCACGGGTTGGTTGGCAAGCGAGTCGCCCGCTTCTACATCAGCGTCGTCTTTTACATTGCCGACAGCATCCAGTAACATACTGTCAACCAACACGTTCTTAGTGCTTCCGGCCTGTTCCGAAAAAATCTTATTCGGCAACACCCGTTTGATTCCCACATAAAAAACCGCAGCGAGCAGCACGATGGCAAACGAATGCCAGAAATACGATTTCCTCATAGGGGATTACATTCGGGAAGGTACGTCGATGCCGAGGAGACTAAAGCCGGTACCGATCACCTCTCCTACTTTTGCCGATAGTTGCAGGCGGAAGACCTTCAACATGTTGTCTTCCGTAGCGATGACGGGAACGGATTGGTAGAAACTATTGTATTCCTTGACGAGGTCATAGATGTAGTTGGCGATGAGAGCCGGACTGTACTCGCGGGCGGCTTCCTGGATGATATCCGGGAAAATCGTCAGGCGTTTGAGCAACTCTTTTTCTTTTTCATGCAGTACCGTAACACCGGATGGCCGTTCGAGGTCAACGTCGGCGCGGCGTAACAGCGACTGGATCCGCGCATAGGTATATTGGATGAAAGGTCCTGTGTTTCCGGCAAAATCGACCGATTCTTCCGGATTGAACAGTATCCGTTTTTTCGGATCCACCTTTAATATATAGTATTTCAGTGCCCCCATACCGATAATATGGTACAAGCGCTCTTTTTCCTCTGCCGAGAAGCCTTCCAGCTTGCCTAATTCTTCCGATATGGTACGCGCGGTTTCCGTCATTTCATCCATCAAATCATCGGCATCGACCACCGTACCCTCGCGGCTCTTCATTTTACCCGACGGCAGGTCCACCATGCCATACGACAGATGGAACAGGTTAGCCGCCCAGTCAAAACCGAGTTTTTTGAGGATGAGGAACAACACCTTGAAGTGATAATCCTGTTCGTTTCCGACCGTGTAAACCATGCCGCCTACATCCGGGTGGTCTTTTACCCGCTGGATGGCGGTACCGATATCCTGTGTCATATAGACCGCCGTTCCGTCTGACCGGAGTACAATTTTCCGGTCAAGGCCGTCCTCGGTAAGATCGATCCATACCGAACCATCCGGGTCCTTTTCGAACACGCCTTTCTCAAGACCGAACTGCACGACCTCCTTCCCTAATAAATAGGTGTCACTTTCGTAGTAGTAGGAATCGAAGGCAACCCCCATCTTGGCGTATGTCTGGGCAAATCCGTCATACACCCATTGGTTCAGTTGCTTCCAGAGCGAAAGCGTCTCGGGGTCACCGGCTTCCCATTTTCGAAGCATCTCCTGCGCTTTCAGCAGCGACGGGGCCTGCTTTTTGGCGTCGTCTTCCGATAGACCCGTTTCCACAAGCGCCTGCACTTCCGTTTTGTATTTCTTATCGAAAGCCACATATGCATTTCCAACAACCTTGTCGCCTTTCAGTCCTGACGAGGCGGGCGTTACGCCGTCTCCGGATTCCTGCCACGCCAACATCGATTTGCAGATGTGGATGCCACGGTCATTGATAATTTGTGTTTTGTAAACCTTTTTACCGGCTGCTTCCAGGATTTTGGCGACCGACCATCCCAATAGGATGTTACGCACGTGCCCGAGGTGCAGTGGTTTGTTTGTGTTGGGTGAGGAATATTCCACCATCACCGCTTTCTGTGCCGGATCCGGTGCCACAATGCCAAATGTCGACTGCGCACGGATCGAATCAAGGAATTCTATATAATAGGTGTCGGCGATTACCAGGTTCAGGAAGCCTGACACTACGTTGTAGCGCGCGACCAGGGGTACGTTCGCAACCAGGTGGTCGCCCAGCCGTGTACCAATCTCAACCGGACTTCCTTTGACGAGTTTCAGCAGTGGGAACAGAACCACGGTAACATCCCCCTCGAAGTCGCGTCGGGTGGCCTGAAACTCGATACGTTCCGGTGTGACACCATAAAGCGAGTTGAGGGCGATTCCGATCTCTTTCGATAGCAGGCTATTAACTTCCATTCTGTTCCAAAATTGACGCGCAAAGATAGTGCTAATTCCAAAATGGTGAATTATAAACGAACAAATTAGGGTAAATGGAATAGTGGCTGTTTTTGTATAGTAAAATCTTAAAGAAGTAGCGGACTATGCCTGAGTGAATTTCGCTTTTTTAAGACTTTTTTATAAAATAATTGTTATGTTTGTTTCCTTAAAATTATTTCTGCGGATATGAATAAGTTTTATGTTTTTGTTGCATTATTCCTGAGTTTTGCTGGTTTCTCGCAAGGCATTCAAGTCGATACTTCGCTGACGCCTACACAGTTGGTGAACTCGGTATTGATCAACAGCCCCTGCGTCTCCGGCACAAACGTCACCGCTTCGACCGGAACCAATTTCGGTTCGACCAACGGTATCGGCAAGTTTGTAAACTACAACCCGAACTTCCCCTTTGCTTCGGGTGTGGTACTTTCGACGGGTGATGTGACACAGGCGCCGAGTCCAAACACGACCATTCAGAGCGCTGGATCCACCGCTTGGGGCGGCGATGCCGAACTCGAGTCTATCCTTTTGTCGCAATCGGGTGTGACCTTCAGTTCCATCAATGCGTCGTATCTCCAGTTCCAGTTTAACCCGACGGCAGCTTCGTTCGACTTCAACTTTATCTTCGCATCGGAAGAGTATGGGGCATCACAGTGTAACTTTTCTGATGCATTCGCCTTCATCCTCGAACACATCCCATCCGGAACGACGCAGAACCTTGCGGTTATTGCAGGTAACACGCCGATTTCCGTGGCGACTATCCGCGACAGTGCGAACAACCCTAACTGTCCGTCAGCCAACCCTTCGTTTTTCGGCGCTTACAACGGACCTAACTTCGGACCGGCCATCAACTTTAACGGACAAACCGTCCAGATGACCGCATCCGCGACGGGTTTGATTATCGGGGATCTGTATAGAATTAAAATCGTCATTGCCGACGGACGTGGCAGTGCCGACGACAACCTGAACGTTGGGTACGACTCTGCGATTTTCATCGAAGGATCGAGCTTCAACATCGGGCAGAACATATTAGGTCCCGATCTTGTAGTTTCGAATAATACGGCCGTGTGCCAGAATACCACTTACCCGACGTTGCAGCCTACTACACTGCCTCCGTCCGGCACGACCTACCAATGGCTTCAAAACGGATCACCTATTCCGTCTGCGACTACCTCTTCCCTGAACCTAAACACGCTGTCAACACCGCTGTCAGCAGGGATCAATACCATCTCTCTCGTATATACCCAACCGTCCTGTGCGGCAATTACGGATGATATCAAGGTGGAAGTATTGCCAGCAGTGAACGCCTTGGCAACGGTTCCCGACCAATACTTGTGTACGACACCGTATACCTTTGATCTCACGCAGACCACGACCATCATCTCGACCAATAATACGCCAACGGTAACAACCGACGACCTGCCGGCGAATACCATCATCAGTTACCATGCATCACAAACCAATGCGGATGGTAATATCCTTCCATTAGGCACGAGTGTTACCATCACACAGGCACAGAGTCCGATGACCGTTTACGTAAGAATTACCAATCCCGATACGAACTGTTATACCACGCGTACATTTACGCTGAATGCGGTCAATCCGGTGGCGCCGATTCCTACACCGATCGCAGGTCCTCTAACCGTTTGTGCCACTAATGCGGTTAATAACCCACCGCGCGGCGACTTTGACCTCGCTCCGATAATTGCGGCTGCGCTTGGATCACAAAACCCAAGCCAATACGTAGTGACGTTCCATACTACTTTGAATGGCGCTATCAACAGCACGAATTTGCTTCCTCTGAACAACGGCCGCCTTATACGTTCCAGCGGAACCATTTTTATTCGCGTTCAGGCAGGTAACAACCCGACTTGCTTCGTGACAAGTTCCATCCAGTTGATTGTTACGCCGCTGCCGACGGTTCCGGTACTACCGGATGTGATTGTATGTAACTCCTATACCCTTCCTTCCCTCTCTGCATTCCCAGGTGCTGAATACCGCACACTCGACAACGGAAACGGAACCGTAATCCCCGAAGGAACGGTCATGACCCCGGTTGTAGGTACCCCTATTACCGTATACCTGTATAACGCCGGAGGTGGTACATGTCCTCCTGGCCGTGACTCCTTTAAAATTACCAAGGCCGACTACTCCAGCCTGTCGGATGCCTCTGCCTGCCAGAATACCGGATACACACTACCCGTGCTACAATACGGAAATTATTACAACGGCCCAGGTGGAACCGGCGGTACTGTGACAAGTACGACCATTAACACGGTTGGAACAACAACGGTGTATGCGTATTTCCAAAACTTAACGATTCCGGGAGACTGTGCCGTTGAAAAGGCCATTAACGTGACTATTATTCCGTTCCAGGATATCCCGGATCAGCCCAATATTTTCCAGTGTAACCCTTACATCCTACCTCCGGCACCAGCGGGAACGTCGTATTTCGACCAACCGGCCGGACAGGGAAGTGCAGTAGCTGCCGGAACCGTCTACAATGCAGGTGTAAGCCGCGTGTACCTCTACAAAGAAACCGCGACTACGCCTAACTGTTGGGACGATGAAGAGATTGAAATCGTCATTGGCGCCCCTGCCATTAATTTCCTTCCTTCCAGCCAGAATGTATGTACATCTTTTACGCTCCCACCACTTCCGACAGGCGAATATCGCACTGCGGCAGGCTCGGGCGGTGTAGGCGGTGGAAGTTTGATCACGGATTATAACATCACTACTACCCAAACAATTTACTACCACGTGCCCGGCCAGGTTTGTACAGATAATGTGAGCTTTACCATCACGGTATTGCAAACGCCTCTTCCTACCTTCGCCAACCAAACGGTATGTAACGTATATTATCTCCCACCAATCGGACACACCGGAAACTACTTTACGGCCGCAGGTGGCACGGGTACCTTGTTGCCGGTAAATTATCCGGTCATTTCGACACAGACGATATACGTCTATGACGACACAAACGGCTGTATCCAGGAAACATCATTCCTCGTTACGGTTGACAATGAGCCGACTATTACGATCGTGCCGCAACCGGCACCATTCTGTAACTCTACCTATACGGTTCCGGATCTGGTGAACGGAGAGTTTTATTACGCTCCGGGTGGGCCTTCTTCGTCCAACGTGGCCATTACTCCGGGAACTGTTATCAGCACGCCAGGCCTTACGACACTGTATGCGTACAACCCCAGTGCATCTGGCGGATGTCCACCGGTTTCGTACAGCATCGACATCGATATCACGTCCACAACCGTGACACTGCCCGGCGGCATAAATAATGGCGATACCGTAATGGCGTGCGACGACACCGGCTACATATTGCCTGCACTTTCCGGTAACGCGAAGTACTATGCGGCTCCCGTTGATCCGCAAAACTCTTCGGCAAGCACACCGATAGCGGTTGGCACGGCTATCATGACCTCTGCCCCTATATATGTATATGCGGAAGACAACAACCGGATTCCATGTTCCGACCAGAAAATGTTCGACGTGGTGATTTATCCGAAGCCTGTTGTACCCGTCCAGCCTACGGTAAATGCGTGCGTTAGTTACACGCTTCCTCCTTATACCGCACCGGTAACCGGTTACTACGAGCAACCAGGAGGTCCGTTGACAGCCGGTAACATCGCGCACCTGCCAGGTGAAACGCTCACAAGTTCTATCCTGTTATACGCGTATGCGGCGAGTCCGTCTACGAACCCAGCACTTTGTCCGGACGAAGAGCCATGGCAGATCAACATCACTCCTGCGCCGACCTACGCAACACCGGCGGGGGTTACGTTGAGCGGCAACACCTTTACGGTAGATGCCTGCGACTCGTATACGTTGCCAGCTCCTACAGCCTTCTCGCCTATCGCCACCGGGTACGTTACTACCAACGACGGAACGGATCCTGCGTATGGTAGCGCCACCGTGACAACGCTGGGCACCACGACATTATACATCCGCACACAATCTGCAGATGCTGCTGCTTGCGTTAATTACAAAGCCTTTACTGTCTCTATCTTCGCTGCTCCTGTTGTACCGGCGCAAACGACGATCAACTCGTGTGTCAACTATACACTTCCTCCCTACACTGCACCCGTTACTGGTTATTACGAGCAACCTGGCGGTCCGCTTACGCCGGGTAATATTGCACACGTACCGGGAGAAGTTCTGACAAGTTCTATCTTATTATATGCGTATGCGGCAAGCCCTTCATCGAATCCATCTTTGTGTCCGGATGAGGAGCCATGGCAAATCAATATTACGCCTGCACCGACCTACACAACTCCAACTGGGGTAACTTTGACCGGCACCACTTACAGTGTCGATGCGTGTGACTCGTATACGTTGCCAACCGTAACCGATTTCTCTGCGATCGCTACGGGTTATGTGACGACAAATGACGGGACGGATACGCCTGCTCCAACTACGATTACAGCACCTGGCGCTACGGTATACATCCGTACACAGTCACCGGACGCTGCCGCGTGCGTAAACTATCGTGCATTCACCATCGGTGTATACAACACTCCGGTCGTGGCGCCGATCGTAGGCACACCGTTCGCCGCTTGTAACGACACTGGCTTTACTTTCCCTGCCCTTGTGCCACCTGCTACGGCATACTACGAACAGCCGGGTGGTCCTAACACGCCTGGTAACGTCTCACACGCTGTTGGTTCTACCATTACGGCGCCGGCCACGTATACCTTCTATGCGTACGCGGCAGCCGGACCTGCATCGAACCCGAACCAGTGTTATGATGAAGAAGCGTTCACGGTGACGATTTCACAAACGCCTGTACTGACCGATTACCAAGCTGTATACAGCTGTGATTCGTGGGATCCTAGTGCGTTTATCGCGGCACTTCCAGCTAACGCTGGCCTTTACGCGGATTTGGCGCATACTACGCCAGTGACATCACCGGTTCTTGCCTCGACCACACTTTATGTGTATGCCGAGAACCCAGCCAACGCCAACTGTAACGACATCGACGACTTTGCGGTAACCGTTACGCCTACCCCGGTTTATAACGCTGCCGACATCGCGACTGTCAATGCCTGCAACAGCTACACATTGCCGGCACTGTTGACACCTAACGCACAATACTACGACGCCATCAATGGCACCGTGATCGCAGCTGGCACCACCTACACTGCACCGACGACCACTATTTATGTCTATGCGGTAAACGGTACGGCACCAAATACTTGCGTCGGAACGTGGGAACCAAAAGTGATAAATGTGTTCAATGTGGAAGAGCCGACCAGCGTACAGAACTGCGGCAGCTATACACTTCCTGCCCTGACCACACCAGGCGCCTTGTATTATACCGGTCCTAACGGGACTGGAACAAGCTATGCAGGTGGTGGCGTGATCAACGCAACGACACCCCTTTACGTGTATGCCATGAACCCGGCGGGCACTTGCTCCGACCAGAGTCCGGCGTTCACCGTTACAATC
>DATGXZ010000260.1:0-10623 GCA_035298445.1 Flavobacterium sp. | reverse complement strand
CAGTATGTGAAAGGACGGCTGCTTCGGATTTACGTACCGTATCTGCCAATCGGACTGTTGATGCTCGGGTTGTATAGCCTATTTCCCTCGCTGTCAAATGGTGGGCGCGACATTTCGGTGCTTACGTCGGTTACGCTGTTACCGGATGGGAGTCCGGCGTTATCGGTAGCCTGGACCCTTACCTTCGAATTGTTTTTCTACGCGCTTTTTTGCTTGTACTTCCTGTCTCCCCGTGTCTGGAATGGCACGGTCGTGGTGTGGTTTGTGCTCATCATCGTCGTCCAGTATTCCGGATGGACTCCGGCGGATGGGTTGGAAAGCCCGGTGTGGCGTTTGGTGACCTCGTGTTATAACCTCGAGTTCATCCTCGGCTATCTGTTGTCGCTTCTCATTATCCGGAAGGTGTCGGTTCCGTTGTGGAGCGGTATGCTGTTGTCCGCTTTTTTCTTAGGCCTTGCCGGTTATGGCAGGTGGGTTGGCTCGGAGGGTTTCCCGTTTGCCCTTAACTTCGCCGTAGCGGCGGGAGCCTTTGTTGCTATCTTTGTAGCCATCGTGCATTTCAACCGTCGTTTCAGCAACCGTTCGGTATTCATGATGATTGGGAATGCGACCTATTCGTTATATTTAGTCCACAATCCGCTGCAGATGGTTCTCATTCGTTTTTTTCCGAAAGTCGACAACGTGACCGCCGCATGGGGCGTAATGGCGCTTAGCCTTGTTATATGCTCGGCAGTGGGTTATGGGTATTACTATGTAATGGAGAAGCGGGCGATGCGGATGTTGATGACTAAATTCGGCGTGTAGGATGGATGTTATTTTCATCCTCTTTATTCTCGGGTTGGGATTCCTGTTCCTGCAAAGCTTCCGTTCGCAGTTATCTGAAAACAACTTTCAGGTATTGCGGCTTCTTTTCTTTTACCACTTTCTGTTCGGGGTGTACTTTTGCTTTTTTGTTTTTGGGGATGCTATCGGCTACTGGAACCACGCGAAGGTGATGACCGAGCAGCAGTTCCTATCGTCTATCACAGAAAGCCAGGGGACGTTTTTCATCTTTGCACTCAATTACATTCCCTCATCCGTATTGGGACTGTCGTATCTCTCCGGTACGATGCTGTATAGCCTGATCGGGTTTATCGGATTCACGTATTTCTTTATCACAGCAGTTACGCTGATTCCCGGAAATCCGCGTTATCGTGGGTATGATCTGTTTCCGGCGCTTTTTTTTCTTCCCAATCTCCATTTCTGGAGTTGTGGCGTGGGAAAGGATACACTGCTGTTTTTCTGTATTGGTATTTTCGTCCACGGACTCATGAAGCCGTATCGACGGTTGCCGTTACTGATCGTAGCGCTCACGCTGGCCTATCTGGTACGACCACATATCGTATTGATGATGTTGTTGGGTTTTGGAATCGCCTATTTCTCGGGAAAGGGCATTCCGCTGTTTCGGCGCGTCCTCTTTTTCTCTGCTATGTTGGGACTGGCGGTCGTACTGTTGCCTTTAGTACTTAAATTCTCGAAGATAGAGGAAGCCAGTATCGACAGCTTCAGTAAATTCTCAAACGCCAAGGCATCGGTGCTAAGCGGTGCGCACGCGCGGTCGGCGGTGGATATTTCGTCGTATCCCTTTCCGCTCAAAGTATTTACCTTCCTGTATCGCCCCACTTTTATCGATATCACCGGAATTCCTGCCGCGTTGGCCGCGTTGGAGAACCTGTTGTTATTGGCGCTGACCGTTACATTTTTGCGGAACAGGCCCCTCCATTACTTCCGTCAGGCCCCCTTTGTCATTCAGGGGATGATCTATTTCCTTATCATTGGAACGCTTCTCTTCTCGCAATCCTTGGGCAATCTTGGAATCACCATCCGTATGCGGAACATGTTCCTGCCCGGGATGATTATTTTCTTTTTATGGTATTATGCGTTGCCTAAAGAAGCGCCGTCTAAAGCGTAATTTCTTTTAGGAGCTCATACTCCACTTTTTTCACGGCGCGGTTGTATCCAAAAAAAAGAGGGGCTGAAGCCCCTACCTTTTCAATAATCGAAGAATTTATCGTTTCACAACGCGGAGGTTTCGAACGTTACCGCCCTGCGTGATGATGACATTGTAAACGCCGGCGGCATAGTCGTTACCCAACGCCCGGTGGTGCAAGGCTTCGGATGTCGCTTCGAGGGTCTCGATGCGTTTGCCGGTCATGTCTAATACGGTGACCGTGACCTTGTCCTGGCCAATGGTCGGAAACGCCAGTTCGAAGGTGGACGAGAACGGATTCGGATAGGCGACGATGCGCTCCGGTTGGGCGGCGGCCACGTCGGCCTGGTCAAATCGCGAGGTTGTCGAGCAACTGATTTTGGTCAGCAACAGCGAACGAACACTTGCCGACGTACCGAACGCGTTGCCCGAACGAACGGTCAGGCTGCGTGCGGTTGTAGGGAAGGCAGTCACGGCCGGATAGACCACATGGAAGCTGGTATCCGACGTTGTGAGCATATTACTGGTGTTGCCTGGGTCTGATGCGGACGTTACGACCGACCCCGCGGGGGCCGTGATGATGTAATACGCGGCTCCACTGGCCGGCGCGATGGTGTAGTCGTATCCGGCGGCCTGTTCACACACCTGTGCGGTTCCGCGGATGGCCGAGGCGACAGCAGGTAACCCGGCGCTAACCGAGAGGATTTTAACCGCACTCGAGCCTACACCGTTGAACGCGCTAACCCCCAGTGGAAGGGAAAGGGTTGTACCGGTCGGTGTCACGTCTGCGAAGTTGACGTATATAAAAGCGTCCGTTGAGGTAAATCCGCTTACGGGCTGGCCGAGCGTATCCACCCGGTTCACCCCGGCAGGTAGTTGCCAAATGTAACCAATAGCCAGCGGCGATACGGCGGCAGTAAGTTTTAGCACGGCGGTAGTACCGACATAAGCACTCACCACCGTGGTGGCCGATGTTGAGCTTAGTTCACGCAAGCTTACGACAGCGGGCGCAGTTGGTGCGGTGATGTTCAATCGCAGCAATTTCGCTGTAGATGACGTAGCAGGCGACAAAGCACTGTTGTTGGTTACGGAAGCCCCTGCGGAGTTTAGGGCTTTCACACCGAATTGGAGGAAGTTGCTGGAAACGTTATCGGTAAAACGCACATAGATAAACGGCGTCGTACTTGAGGTAGCGGCTGTTACCACAGTGCCGGTAAGGTCGGTCACCCGTGTAACACCGGCGGGGAGTTCCCAAAGGTAGCTCGTAGCAAGCGCTAAGGCAGCGGCCGAAAGTCGGAAGGTGCCCTGTTGCCCAATTAACGTGCTGATCTGTGTAATGGCCGTAGTCGTCAGGCCATTGTCAAGGCGCAGCGTGGCAGGTGCTGCCGGTAGGGCAATAGTGAATCGGAGGAGGCGTGCCGTAGAGGTCGTAGTAGGCGTCAGGGCGCCGTTATTCGTTGCCGATTCTCCCACTATGTTAACCGCTTTTACACCAAACTCGACGACGCCTATGCTGGTGGGCCCGTTGAATTTGACGTAGATGAAGGGTTCGGTGCTGGTCAGGCTGGTGTCGGCCGTCAGGCCATCAAGCGCCGAAACGCGTGTGACGCATGCCGGGAGCTCCCAGAGGTACTGGTTGGCCTGTGCCACTGCTCCGGCAGAGAGGCGATAGGTCCCCTGCTGCCCCATGAGGGCGTTGATACTGGTGATGGCGGTAGTGTTCAAACCGTTGTTCAGCACCAGCGATTTTGGTGCTGCTGGCCCTGTAAAACGCACCGTCACGAGACGCGCCGTGGAGGAGGTCGTCGGGTTGCTGAGTCCTGCGTTGTTCGTGAACGACAGGCCTACACCGTTTTTAGCGGTGACACCCAAACGAAGCACATAGGTAGGCGTTGTACCGTTCAAATAGGAGAACGTATTAGAAGTGTTCACACCGGCGAAGTTTACGTAAATAACCGGTTCCGTAGTCGAACGATCTGGCGTAATGGTCGTGCCGGTCAGATCGGTCACCCGGTTCACGCCGTCAGGCAGCGTCCATTCGTAGGAAGTGGCATAGGCAGATGTGCCAGCCGTCAGGCGGAATACCTGGTTGGTTCCGGCGGCGGCGCTGATATTCGATACTACAGTGTCGGTCAAGCCGTTGTCAAGGCGAAGTGTGGGGCCGGTTGGTACCTGGCGGATGACAGGAGCTGACGCCTTTTGCAGCGAATAGCAGCCAAAGCTATTGATGGCTTGTACGCGCAGGCTAAGCGGCGTGGCGCCACTGGCCGCTGTGAACTTGACCAACAGCGTATTATCGGTGGTAATCGTTTCACCCGTCGTGGTGTTGGTGGCGGCAGAAGTCACGCCTACAGGCAATGTCCATCTATACGAAACGGCACCGCTCACCGGGGTTGCCGTTAGCAGGAACTCTGTCTCTGTTCCCACAAATACCGAAACGTTGGTAACCGAAGCCGTTGGCGTTGCCGATGTTGGGTTGGTCAGCAGCAGCAAAGCAGGCGCTGCGGGTAGGGCCAGGTCGGTAATGGTAGCTACATCAGACGTTACGCTACCACAGTCTGTGGTAATGACCACACGGTATTTGGTGCCGTTGGCCGGTATAGCCGCGTCGGATTTCGTGACGGTAAGGTTCGGAGAAGTAGAGCCGAGGTAGTTAGGCCCGTCGGTAACCGGCGTCCAATCGGTGTCGAAGGAAGCGAGTTGGAAAAACCACTGATAGGTCGCCGTAGTTGCATTCGTTGCGGCCACCGAGAGCGTTGCGGCAGCGCCTGTGGAGGCACAAACCTGTGCGTCAGCCGGCTGGGTTTGGATGACGGCAGGATGGTTGATCGTCAGGTTCAGGGTTTCTGTGTTGCAGCCGTCCACGTAAGTGTAGGTGCCGCTATTCGTATACGTTGCGCCGTTTACCGACCAGGTATAGCTATCGCAGGCCGTTTCAGTAGTAGTATTGTTGACCACCGGAACGATGGTGAGGTCGAGTAATTTAGTGGTGCATCCAGTTACGAAAGAGTACAAACCGCTTTCTGTGTAGGTACTTCCGTTTCCATCCGTCCATACATAAGATTCACAGGCGCTGACGGTTTGTGTGTCGGTTGTAGACGGCGTTATGGTCAACTGCAGCGTTTCGGTATGACAACCTATGGTATTGGTATAGGTGCCGCTTTGGGTGTAGGTCTGTCCGTCACCGTTGGCGGTATTCCACGTGAACGAATCGCAGGCGCTTATGGTTGTGGTATTCGCTGTAGCGGGATTAATGGTAAGGTCAAGCGTTTTGGTTACGCATCCGGCGACAAATGTGTAAGTTCCTCCCGTGGTATAGGTTGTTCCGTTTTCAGCCCAGGTATAGCTTCCGCAGGCCGAGACCGTATCCGTGGTGGAAGACGGTGCGGCAAAGGTCACCGTAACGTCAGCGGTTGACGTCGTCGCGCAGCCGTTGTTGATCGACCAGCGGTAAACGTATGTCCCGTCGACGGAAGCCGTAGCGGTCGACGAACCACTGGTAGGGGAACTGAAGTTCGTGTTCCCCGGACCTGACACCTGCGACCAGGTGCCGGTTCCGACCTGCGGTGTGTTGCCGCCCAGCGGGTTACTGGTAAGGCTGCAAACGCTTTGGTCTGCACCTACAGTTGCGGTGGAGGGTGCATTTGAAACGGTCGCATTGATCGAGAGATCGTCGATACGCCAGTTGATGGCGCTACCGGAGTTGAGGGAGCCGGCCCCACCCGTCACATACCCGTAAATACGGAGCGTCAGTGCTGACGTGGTGCTGAGGGCGGTAAAGGTAGGCGCAATCGTAGCGTAGGTGCTGTTGGCCGTGGCGGATGCCGTTGCCAGCGGACTCGCAAAGCTGTTGGCGCTTGTGCGGATGTCAATAGTGGTCGGGCCTGAACTGGTTGAGCGACTTGCAAGGCTGACGCTGTTCAGTGTCAGTTGGTAGCCGGCGGCAGGTGTCAACGTGATTTCGAAATAGCCTGAAGCGGACGAATTGAAGCTGCCGTTTTGTGCGGTGAGTCCGACGTTGAACTGACCGGAGTAAGGGCTGGAGGAAGAAGAGGTAGTGGAGTTGAAAGTACCCCCATTTGACAGGTCATTCGCCCTTGAGATGGTCGACACTGTAAGGCCCGTCACCACACCGGAAGTAGGGGAGAGGTTACCGGCTGATGTGCCAAAGTTCCAGAAAACAGGGGTGGTAGCCGTGTTGCACGTCGGTTGTGTTACGGTGAGTAGCTGTGTGGCCTGCGGTGCCGCGTTGAAGTTGGCATCACCCGATTGGTCGGCCGTAATCGTCGTGGTGCCGGGCCCTACGATGGTGAGGGTGTTGCCGCTGATCGTGGCTACCGAGGTGTTTGAACTGGCATATGTGACGGGTAGGTTTGAACTTGCGTTGAGCGGAAGCGTATACGGCGCCGTGCCTGTCGTACGACTGTCGGTAGCAGCCAGGGTAATCGTTTGGTCGGCTTTAGCGATTTCGAAATTAAACGTCGGCGAGGTTGCCGCTTCAAAGTTGGTATCCGCCGCTACTGTGGCCGTGGCGGTGTACGAACCGGCATTGGTCGGACGTGTAGCACCTGGTGCCACAACCGGGGCGATACCGGTGTAGGTATAGGTTACAGCACCCGTTGATCCGGTCACCGATGCGGTGTTGGGACCTTGTGGGGAGGCGTTATAGGTATACGAAGCCGAACCGTTGACCACGATGGAGGAGGCCGCTTGGTTGATGTCGGCTGTTAATCCGGTAGGTTGTGCAAGCGTGTAGTTACCCTGTGCGGTTCCGGTGAGCGTAAAGCCAGACGCAGTTATGGGTTTATTGGTTCCGGCGGTGGCGGAGGCGAAGGTATAGGAAGCGGCAGTCGCATCCAGTGCAACGTCATCCAGGCCTATCACGCCGTTCAATACCGGGGTTCCGCTTACGGTGGCGGCTGTCGTCCCATCGTAGGTTTTGTTCACACCTGAAAGGCCGGTAATGGTAAGTTGTTTGGGCGTGATGGTGGCCAGCACCGAAACGCTCACATTTGACGCATCCTGACTGCTTAGGGTGATGTTTCCCGAGGCGGTTCCGGCCGGAGTGTTCTCCGCTGTACGCACGTAAACCGTCGTGGCCGGTACTTCCCCACCCGATTGCGTCAGCACCTGGCTGCCGGCAAAACCGGATGATGATGAAGTGGTCGACACTTCAAAACCGGAGGGGGCGGAGATCGTAATATTGTTAGTGAGTGCCGTTCCGGAAACGTCAAAGGAGCCTCCATAAGACGCTGTACCGTATGCTGCCGTGAACGGGGCAAGCGACAGGGTTGTCACACTGATCGTCGGAGTAGACGGTGCGGCCGGTGTGCCGGAAATCGCGTTTGACTCGGCGCCATCGCCCGCTGCGTTCACCGCACGTAGCTGTACGCTGTAGGAAACGCCGTTTGTCAGGCCGGTTACGATAATGGGGCTGGAGGTCGTGCCTGCAGAAACGTAGGTTCCCGAATTGAGTGCGTATTTGTAGTCGGTGATAGGAGACCCGTTGGTGGCACCGGCCGAGAAATTGAGTACCAACTGGCCATTGCCAGGGGTCACGCTGTCAAGTGTGGGTGCGGCGGGAGTGGTGTAGGGCGTGGCGACCTCGGCGGTAGAGGCGGCACCGTCACCGGCGGCGTTCACGGCGAGGATTCGAATGCTGTAGGAAGTGCCGTTGGTGAGGCCCGTAATGACGATTGGACTGGTGGTCTGTGCCGGACTCACGCTGGTGTAGTTACTTCCGTTGTCAATAGAATATTTATAATTGGTGATAGCGGCGCCACCGTCGGCTCCGGCGGTGAAGGCAACCGAAAGTTGTCCGTTCCCCGGCGTGATGGCCGTAATCGAAGGTGCAGAAGACGTGGTGCGTGGCGTTGCGTTTACCGAACTGGAGGCTGTGCCCGCGCCTGCGCTGTTCACGGCCTTCAGGGTCACCGGATAGGAGGTTCCGTTGGTGAGGCCCGTGATGACGATTGGGCTGGTGGTCTGCGCCGGACTTACCGCGGTGTAGGTGCTTCCGTCAACCGAATACTGGTAGTTGGTGATGGTGGCGCCTCCGTTGGAAGATGGCGCGGTAAAAGCGACCGATAATTGGCCGTTGCCCGGCGTGATCGCAGTGATGGAAGGGGCACCCGGAGCCGTAATGACCGGTGGTACGGTCCAGCTGATGGTGACATCGTCTATTGAAAGGCCATGATCCGTTCCGGCATGGTCGGGGTCTTCCCATTTGATCATGATATATTCATTCGCCGCCAATGAGAGGCTTGGGATGGCCACGTTTGATAGTGCGACCTTATTCGCCGTTGCATTGCCGTCGAGGGCCGCTGCCGTGGCTGTGTTGATCGGACTGCTGGCCGTCAGTCCGGTGACCTGCGTCCAACCGGAGTTCGAGTTGGGGTTAAGCGCGGTGAAACTGGTGGTGCTTTTCTTATACCAAACGGTGATGTTTTGGGCTGTGGCATTTCCGCCGTTTCTCCATTGTTCGAGCGTATACGATACGGTCAGGCTGGTAATGGTGGAAGACGAAGTATTACGAAGAAGCACGCCATGTGCAAAGCTGCCTGCGGCGGCGTTTCCGGAGCCGATGCTGCCGATGGCCCTTTCGTTGTTACCCGATGCGCCGTAACTATAGAGCGTGCCGGCGGTACCCGAGCCCGCGTCGCCCACATAGGTCGTACCGTTTCCGGTGCGCTGCGAATACCAGTTGGCTATGGTCGAGTTGTCAGTCCAGGTTTGGGCGGTAGTCGAATTAGACAGTCCGTTAAAGTTCTGGGTGTGGCTACCGGTAGTGGCCATACTGATTTGCCCGAAACCCTGCTCCCAGCCGATCAGCAGTAGCAGCAATAGGATCACCCGGTACAAATGTGAAGTAGAATTGGTTTTCATAGCCGACTTATTAGTTTGAATTACACGCGTTTTAAAGAAAAATCGGGTAAAATTAACAAGCGCTATCTTTGAAAGAGGCAAAGGGTGTGCTACGAAATCATTACGGAAACATCATCAATTCCGACTCATCGATAAAATACTGAAAATCATCGATGAAATACCCGGTTGGGCCGGGGAAAGGGCTCTATTGCCCCTGATGGTTAGTACTATAGGCAGTGGCTTAGCGGCTGCGTCGAGACATCGTCTACGGACATATCACCGCACGGATCATGTGGTTTATCTGATCTATTTTGAGACTCTTTCGCATCGCGTCGGTTGCCGTAACCGAATACGGGCGGGTTTCGTTACCACACAGGTCGATAAAGAAATTGCCCGGTGAAAAGTGCAGGTTATCCAGCTTTAACTCCTCTCCAGAATCTAGAGATTGGCCGACCCTGATGAACAGGCCCATACATTGTTGTGTTTTCTTCTTCCTGATACAAATCGAAACGATGTTGCTTTTTTGGGGCGGATCGGCCAGCCGGTGTACGATGAAAACAAGCCATTCGCGGCCCGTTGCGGCCCTAAACTGGTTTTCAGTATGCATGGCAGAGAAACCAAACGCGGTGCTGTCGATCTGCTCCCGGAAGAGGCTGGTCACCACCTCATACTGTGCCCGGAACGTTTCCGTATCGCCTCCGAGTTGCTCGACACTAAATTTGAAATAAGGCGCCGGCTCCTGGGAAAAGAGCAACTGGGACACGAAAAGAAGCAGCCATCCGAACTTAGTCATGACAGTTGTATTTTTTCAGGAGGGTATTCAGTCTTGACAGACGGATCCGGTGCGCTTCGATATCCCCCAGTTCCAGAAACGGTTGAAATGCGTATTCACCGGGTTTGAACTGTTCACGGCATAAGGCCTTGAACTCAGTTTGATACCTTGATTCGGATAGGCACATATCATAGAAGAAAGTGCCCTCGTGAAATTCGAGGCTACGGAGCGGCACTTTCAGTCCCCGGTATAAATCGTGGCAAAACCGGATGAAGAGCCGCATGGTTTTTCCGGATGTCCGGTCTTTGAGATACAATCCTGCCACATCTCCTTTTTGCGGGACGAAGTGTTCGTATTTTGCATTCGTCGTTTCGAGGCTGATAACGATCCCGTACTTATGAATGTAATGGTCAGACATTGATTCGAAAGAGATGGGCGTGGTGGCGATTTCGCATTTCCGTATCCTGCCCTTTATGTGTTGTATCGTATACTGGTAGTTGTCTTTCAGCACCTCACGTTCCGTCTTCTGGTCATCGAAATTAATGAATAGGGAAGGAGGCATCCGCTGGGCGTGCCCTTCTGTGAGACAGACGAGAAGAAGAAACAGAAGGGATAAGCGTTTCATCATACGTTGATTGATACGTAGTGGGCAGTCGACAGACGGCGATGGTAACCCGATCGCGCGGATTTGCAATCCGTGCCCGCTCTAATGATCCACGGACTTATATGACCAACTCCAAAACCATTACCTCAAACTCATTTGGCAGGCCTGCGTAATTCCGTGCTGAACTAAAGTAATAATCTTCCGGACGCAAAACGATTTTTTCCTCCACCGGGTTGTTATGGATATAGTTGATTTTTTGCTTAATGAACGTATTGCTATAAACTACTTCTGCATGGTACCCGTCCCGCCATACCTTGTAGCGTTGGTTTCTTTTCAAGTGACTGCAGGCGTGTTCGAACAACGGAAGCATCCATTCCCGTCTGCTTTCGGGTTTTTCAACGATATTTGCTATAA
>DATGXZ010000259.1:0-4789 GCA_035298445.1 Flavobacterium sp. | reverse complement strand
TAGGGCGCCAGCAACTGCAACAAAGCATGCCGGTGCACTTTCGTAAGGGTCGCGCAACGTCCGAATTCCGACATGTTTTGCCGTACCCGCACCATCGATTCGCTCGACCTGATGGTCTTTCCATTGAATCCGCCGCCGGCCGTCCGCACTACGGGTATGCCTTTTCGGTAATAGAAATTGAGGCCGTCCAATGTGCCCTCCAGCTTAAGAATGCCTTTCTGCTTTGCCATGCTAAGGTAATTTCATCGCAAAGATGTATAAACTACATGAACGTCCCCACTTTATAACATATTTATAACGTGTATATACCGTATATATGTCGTGTTTATAGCGTATTTATATTGTGTACATTCCCGTCTTGAGGCATACGAAACGTGAGGCTACTCCGACGGTTCCCTAAGCAGCAATAATGACAAGAATATAAACAGAAAAGGACCCCAGATCGCGCTACCGTTCCGGATCCGGTAGGCAACAGTGCAACTTTCGACTTTCGACTTTCGACTTTCGACTTAAAAAAAAATCCCGCCGAAGCGGGACTATTTTACTCGTTATGCAAAAACGCCTTTCGGTTCAACAGCGTTTCTTCGCTTTCCACATGGTTCGGATCCGGCACACAGCAATCGACCGGACAAACCGCGGCGCATTGGGGTTCTTCGTGGAAGCCTTTGCACTCCGTGCACTTCGACGGCACGATGTAATAGATATCATCTGAAACCGGCGTCATGGGCGCGTCGGCTTCTACTGTTGTTCCGTCCGGCAATACGACGGTGCCGCGCAGCGCCGTTCCGTCTTTATACCGCCATTCGTCGGCGCCTTCATAGATCGCCGTATTCGGACACTCGGGTTCGCAGGCCCCGCAGTTGATGCATTCGTCGGTTATGATGATGGCCATGATAGTTGGTTTTGGGTGCCGGCATGTCAGCCGACTTCACTACTTTTGCGCAAAAGTACGTCCAAATACTTTGATAAACAAAAAAGCATGACGCTGCACGATCGAAAACAGGCTTTTGTGGCACTGGGGAAATTCCTCGGCCAATTTGCCACGCTCCCGCCCCAAAAAGCCCACGACGTAAGCGAAAACGATACCTTCTTCGAACCCATGGCCGTTCTGGTCGAGCGGGCCATCCACCACAATGGCTGGTTCACTCCCGAACAGGTGGCCTTCGCCTGCGGTTCCTGGCACGAGGCCCTGGCGGCCGACAACCTCGACAAATGGCTGAGACCGTACCAGTTGGAAGACCTTCCGCCACGCAAGGTGGCCCTCATCCTGGCGGGTAACATCCCGTTGGTGGGCTTCCATGACCTGGTGTCGGTGCTAATTGCCGGGCACACGGCCCTCGTACGCCTTTCGTCCAACGACAACCAGATCGTGCCATTGCTCTCCCGTTATCTCACCGCCGTCGAGCCCCGCTTTGCCGATCGCATCGTGTTTGTCGATTCAAAACTCGAAGGCTACGATGCCGTGATCGCGACGGGCAGCGACAATACGGCGCGGTATTTCGAATACTATTTCCGTAACAAACCGGCCATCATCCGGAAAAACCGTAATTCAGTAGCAGTATTGGACGGAACCGAGTCCAAAGAGGAATTGTTTGCGTTGGGCGATGATATCTTCCGCTATTTCGGACTCGGGTGCCGGAATGTATCCAAGCTGTTTGTACCCGAGGGCTATGACTTCAAGGACTTCTTCGAAGCGATTTTTCCGTACGGATCGGTTATCCAATACGAAAAATACGCCAACAACTACGATTATAACAAGGCCGTCTTCCTGATGAGCAATTTCAGGCTGACCGACAACGGCTTCCTTACCTTAAAAGAAGACACCTCGTATGCCTCCCCTATCTCGAGCGTATTTTTTGAATACTACGGCGCACCCGAAACCCTGGCGAAACGACTGACGGCCGATGCCGACCGACTGCAATGCGTGGTGGGCCACGGCTATATTCCGTTTGGAAAAACGCAGCGTCCGGAGCTTTGGGATTATGCGGATAATGTCGACACCTTAGAGTTCCTGTCAGGTCTGTAGCAACACCCATACGCGTTCTGACGCTATGGCAATGTATTCTTACTATAACGTTATTGTTAATAAACTCTCCAAAGTTTTTTGGAGGGCTGTAGGCGGAATCTTCCCTATTGCAGAAATTTGCGGCTCTATCCGAACGACTATGAAGAAGCACAATTTCAGCGCCGGTCCCAGCATCCTGCCACAGGAAGTATTGCAACAGGCCGCCGCTGCCGTCCTCGATTTCAACAACTCCGGCTTATCGCTGATCGAGATTTCCCATCGCAGCAAAGACTTCGTCGCTGTGATGGACGAAGCGCGTGCGTTGGCACTGGAACTTCTCGGACTCGAGAATAAAGGCTACCAGGCCCTGTTCCTGCACGGCGGTGCCAGCCTTGAATTCCTCATGACACCCTACAATCTCATGAAAACCGGTGGCAAAGCAGCCTATCTTGAAACCGGCACCTGGGCCGTAGGTGCCATCAAGGAGGCAAAACACTTCGGCGAGGTAGTGGTAGTAGGCTCCTCGAAAGACGCCAATTACTCCTACATCCCGACAGGCTATAGCATTCCGTCAGATGTCGATTACTTCCACTGCACCAGCAACAACACCATTTTTGGTACGCAGATGCATGCCTTCCCGGAGACAGACGTTCCGGTGGCCTGTGATATGAGTTCGGATATCTTTTCACGCCAACTCGACTTCTCGAAATTCGACCTGATTTATGCCGGTGCCCAGAAGAATATGGGTCCTGCAGGCGTGACACTGGTGGTAGTGAAAGAATCCGTTTTGGGGAAAACCGGGCGCACCATCCCGAATATGCTGAACCTGCAACAGCACATCGAAAAAGAAAGCATGTATAACACGCCGCCGGTATTCGCAGTATATACCTCCCTCCTTACCCTCCGCTGGCTGAAAGCAAAAGGCGGCATCGCAGGTATTGAGAAAATCAACGACCAAAAGGCGCAATTGCTGTATGATGAAATCGACCGCAATGCCATGTTCAAAGGAACGGCCCGCAAAGAAGACCGTTCGAAAATGAACGCCTGCTTCCTGCTCGAAGACGAGCGCCTGGCCCCGGAATTTGACGCCATGTGGAAGGCCGCCGGCATTTCAGGCCTTGCCGGACACCGTTCGGTAGGTGGCTACCGCGCCTCGATCTACAATGCCCTGCCCATCGAAAGTGTCGAAGTGCTGGTCGAGGTCATGAAAGCTTTTGAATCTACTTACGCTACCCAACACGCACAATGAAAGTATTAGCCAACGACGGCATGTCGACTGCCGGCATCAACGCCCTTGAAAAAGGCGGATTTGAGGTCCTCACCACGAAGGTCGCCCAGGAACAGGTAGCGGCCTACCTTAATGAACATAACATCCCCGTACTGCTGGTGCGCAGCGCCACCAAAGTGCGAAAAGACCTGATTGACGCGTGTCCGGGTTTGAAAGTCATCGGACGCGGCGGTGTAGGAATGGACAACATCGACGTAGACTATGCCCGTTCAAAAGGCATCCATGTCATCAATACGCCTGCCTCGTCTTCCGAATCGGTAGCCGAATTGGTATTCGCGCACCTGTTCACCGGTGTTCGGTTCCTGCATGACGCCAACCGCAACATGCCGCTGGAAGGCGACTCGCGCTTCGATGCCCTGAAGAAAGCCTATGCCGGCGGACGCGAACTGCGTGGAAAAACCATTGGCATCATCGGATTTGGCCGCATAGGGCAAGCGGTGGCGAAAATGGCGCTCGGACTCGGGATGAAGGTCATCGCGGCCGACAAATTCGTAGGGAAGGCCGAAATTACCGTCGATTTCTACAACGGACAGTTCATCAATGTGGAAATCATCACGGAGCCGCTGGAGTTACTGTTCCAACACGCCGACTTCCTTACCTTGCACGTACCCGCCCAGGACGGCTATGTAATTGGCCGAGCCGAGATCGAACAACTGAAAGACGGCGTCGGCATCATCAATTGTGCCCGTGGCGGTATCCTGGATGAAGTCGCCCTGGTGGAAGCGCTCGATAGCGGCAAGGTATCGTTTGCCGGACTCGACGTATTTGAAAACGAGCCTACGCCGGAAATCCGCATCCTCATGCACCCGAATATTTCGCTGACGCCCCACATCGGCGCCGCGACCGACGAAGCACAGGAGCGCATCGGAACCGAATTGGCCGCCCAGGTCATCAGCCTGATGAAAACGGCCCACTAAGAAATTGTTATTCGTTTTTTAAGAGAAGCGTGGGACCAGTTCCCGCGCTTTCTTTTTACCTTTATACGTGTTGGTTATCGATTTGCTATGAAACAATTTCTTTTAATCGTTGGTATGAGTGTGGCCCTGCTGTCGGTGGGATGCGGAGGATCGAAGCTTCCGCCTGAGAAGCCACAGGATCGCGAGGTGGCGCAACCCACAGCAAATGATACCGTTCGCATCGCCAACGACGAAATCGGATATGAGATCATCGTAATCGATGCCGGCTTCAACTCGTGGCTGATTGGAAATGCCCGCCCGAGGGGCTTTTATTCGCAACAATACTTGGAAGCCCGCAACGTAGTATGGGTGAATGAATGGAACCGCCGCGTCGCCAATCCCTTGCAATGGGGCGACCAATATGGCATGGCCATCGATTATGGCCCGGGGGTAGACTATGGCTATGAAGTCAATTATATGCTTTTCAACTACCTCGTCTATTTCCAGATGCGCAACGGCGTACAGCTTGGAAGTTTTGTACCACGGCCATAATGTCGTAGCTTTGAGGAGAGAATTCTACCCATGAAAAAACTCAGGGAG
>DATGXZ010000258.1:0-3728 GCA_035298445.1 Flavobacterium sp. | reverse complement strand
CCTTCAGCACCACGGGCATCACGTCGAAGGAACGGCGCAGCAACTGCCCAATAGGTTTCGGCAGGAAATGCCAGGCGTAGCCCACCGCCATTACGATGAACACGTTACGATAGCCCATTACCACGGTGAGCCACGCTGTCGGATTCCAGTCGAGGGTTGCGATGTGCGTAATGATGTCAAATGCCTGTTCAAATGTGTTGGCACGGAAGAAAATCCAGCAGAAAGCGACAAAATGAAACGTCACGAGCACTCCGACCACCGTCCGGACGGCTCTCCAAAGGGAAAAGGAGCCGTTTTTGTCGAGAGGCGCAAACTCGTTCCATACCTTATGCACCGATAACGCCAGGCCGTGCAGCGCACCCCATATAATGAACCTCAGACTTGCCCCGTGCCAGAGTCCACCCAAGAGCATCGTCGTCATCAGGTTCGCATTCGTAAACAAGGCCTTTGTACGTTCATTCGACAGGAGGATACTGATCGAAAACACCACTAAAGCCGCTAATGAGATCAGCAGGGGCCAGATATCCTGTTCCCAATACAATACGCCCCACGTTATAAGCCCACCGAAAAACAGCACCGGGAACAGGAAACCGCCGAAGGTACCCCGTCGGTTACCGCCTATGGAAATGTAAAGGTAGTCGCGTAGCCACGTAGACAACGAGATATGCCAACGCCGCCAGAATTCGGTAATCGAGGCAGACTGGTACGGTGTGCGGAAGTTGGTCGAAAGGTGAAAGCCCATCAACAACGCGATACCAATAGCCATATCAGAATAACCCGAGAAGTCACAATATATCTGGATGGCATAACCATACGAAGCCATCAGGTTTTCAAACGCCGAGTAGCTACGGGGCGAATCGAAGACGCGGTCGACAAAGTTGATGGAGATGTAGTCGGACACCACCGTTTTTTTGATGAGTCCGCCTATAATCAGGAAAAATGCCGTATTCAATTCTTCCCTTGTCAGGTGTAATCGTTTGTAGATCTGTGGCAAAAACTCTGACGCACGCACAATAGGTCCGGCCACCAACTGCGGGAAAAACGAGACGAAAAACAGGTATTCAAGGATGTTGTTGGTTGGCTTCAGTTCGCGGCGGTAGATATCGATGATATAGCTCATCGATTGGAAGGTATAAAACGAGATCCCCACCGGCAGGATGATCTTTCCGACCGAAAAATGCCCATCAAAGAGCGTGTTGTAGGTATCCCCCAGAAAATGGGCGTACTTGAAATATCCGAGGAAACACAAATTCAGGATGACGCTTAACACCAGGTAGAATTTCCGATAGCTTTCCAGCGCCTCTTCATACAAAAGCTTCGCCAGGTTGTAGTCGACTACGCCCGAGATCAGCAACAAAGCGAAATACGCCCCACTCGATTTGTAGTAGAAAAAGAGGGAAAAGGCGAACACATACAAATTGCGGAAGTGAAAGGTCCGCAAGCGTGTGGAAAAGATATAAAGCGGATAAAAAACGAGGAATAGCCCCAGAAACAGCCCTGTGTTGAACAAAATCGGGTGTTTCGGATCATACGTAAACCAGCTCTCTACGGTCTCGACCGTCAGGTTCCCGAAAAGATCACGAAAAAGAGACAAAAAATCGTTCATGTGGGTTAGTTGCGGTTTTTCAGGTAATCACGGTAAACACGAATCATCGCCTTAGCCAACAATTCGCCCTGCCATTCATAGCCGGCTTTGCTGTAGTGTACGCGGTCGGCCGCCATCAAGCCACGTTTGTAGTTGCGATTGACGGCAAGCGTACCACCCATTTGTCCATACAAATCCCACACGGCGTAATTGAGCGCCACGGCGTTTTCCCGTATGACCTGCGCATAGGCGTCTGCAAATTTATTGACATAGCGGCGTTTGAACAGCGACGGCGGTGGCGTGACTACCAACAGGCACGCGTTGGGATTTGATTCCCTGACGCGGTTGATGAAGGTGACCAACTGGTCTTTAAAGGCATCCGACGACATCCGGTCAAACGACTCATTCGTTCCGAACGACAATACGAAAAGATCAGGCGAAAGGGCTTTCGTCTGCTCAAAAAACAGGGGATACTTGTTGAAATCCGAGTAGCGGGCACCATTTACGCCAATGTTGTGGTACAGCACGCCTGAACTCCGGTTTTCAAGGATGACACCATTCAACACATACCGCGTCTGACTTTCATTCGGAAGCAGAAAAACCTTTTCGAGGCTGTTGTCGGTTTCGTAATAGTGGTAGCCCGGGCCTTCGACGAGTCCTAACGGGATAAACTGCGACCGTTCCACCCGTTTCTTTTGCTTTTCGTTCGTCGGTATCTTTAGCGTACGTCCGGCGCGGATGAGATTGGAACGCAGGCCGTTTGCTTTCTTCAACTGTGTAATGCTGATACCGTATTTATCGGCTATAGAACCCAGTACCTCGCCACTACGGATACGATGCGTGATGACTTTCGGCACGTCTGACTCAATCGTCACAGTCCGCCTGGCGGTCGCCAACTCAAACGCGTTCTCGTTACCCGGGGTCACGACCTTAATGGTATTGAACTCATTGCCAAGGGTCTTCGAATTGAACTCAATGACAAAATCATCCGACGCACTGTATAAGGCAATCCCGCTAAGCCCGACCGGACTGCCGTCAGGTGGACCGATCGCGCGGTGGTTCTGCCACGAGGTATTTGAGGTGAACCGGATGTCAGAAGATCCGTTGGTTCGCGCAAGATTATGCGGAAAAACGAAGCCCCGACCGGCATTTCCGAATTGTTGTTGGAGGAGTTTCCTCACCTTATCCGTAAAGAGATCCGCCTGTATATGGGAATCACCCACATGGACGATGTTTACTTTCTGGCCTTTCATGACAGCAATTCCATCACCCAGCCGTTCCAGTTTCCGGAAAAACGGCACCATAGCCGATGCATTCGTGATAATATTGTCGGGTAATACCACCGCCATCGTGTCTACATTGACCGAATCGAGCGCGACTTCTGTCGTATCGACCGACTGTGCGGTCATCCGCAGGCATCCGGCCAGAATCCATATCCAGATATACTTACTCATCAGACGGTAACACAGCGGTTGAATCGGGTTGTGGCGGAGGCGGCGGGGCTGGCGTTCTCTCCTTGCGAAGCGTACAATAGGTTGCGTAACCTTTCATGATGCGGTCATAAAGGAGTCCGGCCACTTTCTTCGCGCCTCGGAAATTGAAATGTGTGTAATCTTTATTGGCGAGGGCCGGGTCGCCTTCTGTCCAGGTGGTCATGGAGCCTTCCCCTCCCATAAGCGTGAACAGGTCAATAAAACCCGATTGTGTGGCGAGCGCATACCGGCGTTGGGAACGCGTAAGAGGCACCACTGCCGAATCGGTCTTCATTTCAAGGTCATACTTCGTCGCTTTATCGGCCGTCGAAATAATGAGGATGGCAGCGTTCGGGAAGCTCTCTTTCAGCTTGCGTACCGTCTGTGCCATGCCCCTTTCGTACCAGCCGTAATTGCGGTTGCCGTAGTTGAGTACATTGGTGCCGTAATGCAGCACAATCAGGTCATACCCCAATTTATCGTGGAACGCCCGCATCAGGTTGGTATTGAACCGTGCGATAGGCATTCCTGAGTTCCCGCGTTGGGAAAAATTATCCACATGTATGCCTTTTCCATCATCAAAGTTGAAGCCATAGACCGGAATAGAGTCGGCATCGATAAAATCTGCCTTCAGCGCCCCGACACTTCCCTGTTTGACGACCAGCGTATTG
>DATGXZ010000257.1:0-5158 GCA_035298445.1 Flavobacterium sp. | reverse complement strand
TATTCAGGAACGCCCATAACTTGGCAAAGTAACTGCGACCGTCGACATACACCTCGGTTTGCAATTTTATGGGGCCGGATGCTTCCTCCCATTGCCCTTTCTCGTCGTCACAACCATAAACCAGAATAGAAATGGTCATTTTTCCAACGGCCTTCGGCTCTACATACCAGGTCCAGTGCATGTCCTTCTTCCCGTCAAACACTAGCGTGTCTGATTCCGGCTTTACAATGATGGCGAACTTATCACCCCCGCTTCCTAATGTCACGAACATTCTTCTGGAAATACGAACATCGCCGGTTTTCACGTCGCCTGACTGACGTTTCTCCTGTTCCATAGCACCTGATAAATGCTTGTTAAAACGACGAATCGCTTTTTGGAGTTCCTCTTTGGTGATCATGACGCTGATCACGCTTTGCTGGCCTTCAATCATGCTATGTGGACAAAAATACACCAGCTTACCTGCGACGCTTTCCGACGGCGTTCCGGGCTGTGTCGACTGGTCAGATGTGGGAGCTGCTGGTTTTGCCGGAGACCGGGCGACCGAAGGGGAACGCACCACAGAGGTCCCGGAACCGTTCCGTGTGCTGCCCCTACCTTCTTCCCCACCTCGCGTTTCGGGGCTTTCCCCCCGAACGCTACTGCCTGGAAAAGCTATCGACTCTATGACCTCAGGGCAGCCCCGGTTTCCGGCAGAGCCCCGCTCCGTTGGGCAGGCATCAATGTCATCACCCACACCGTCCTCATCCGAATCCTGCATAGGGCAACCGAACCTCGACGGGAGGCCTGCCACATCCGGGCATCGGTCTTTGGCATCTGAAACACCGTCCCCGTCGCTATCGGCGCACCCCATCATTTCGAGAATTCCAGCCTGATCCGGACAGACATCCTGCGGGTCAGGCACGCCATCCCCATCCCGATCTGCGACAATCGGATCGGCGCTTTTTCGGAGTGTCACACAGCCGTACACAAAGAATAGGTTGATGGCTATAAAAGCGACTAGAAACAAGGTGTAGCTTCGCCAATTTCTGTAGGGAAACCTTTTGCGGGCGTCAGGAGGTAGGTTGGAAAAAGCCATGATATCTTGTTTTGGTTAGGCAATCTGTAGCCCACGGGGGACGGGTCGTCCAAAAATAGCGGGGTGTACGGAAGCGAAGATAGGGTTATAAGTCGCTTCCAAAACAGGTATAAATACGTGTTTTTAAAATCTATTTACCAGATTTTCAGAAAAATACGCTCTTTTTGTCCGTCTTAAGCCTATTGCGTTCCTAATTGATATATGTATTGTCGGCACTCGCCTACATCGACGAGGTCCGACCTGTGCGAATTACCCGTTAGAATGAGGGGGTACGCCATGTAAAGGATGAACATCTCCTCTTTTTTACTAAGCAGCCAAAATAGTAGGACTACTAACTATCTCCACTTCTCAGAGTAGCGCAAAAAGAAAAGCCCCCTGTTCCCAGGAGGCTTTCGTATCTCAAAACGATAACTTAGTAAACGACTTTCTTCGTTACGACCTTCCCATCGGTGGAGGTAATCTGCACCAGCACTACTTGTTGCCCTGCCTTCAGGTCGTTCAATTGGGCTACATTCGAGTTGATCGCTTCTTTGGTGTATATCAGACGGCCACGGATGTCGAAGACTTTTATGCCCTCCATCTCCGCTACACCGGCATTGACCGTAAGTACCTGGGCTGCGTCTTGGTAGACGACAACCGTGTTAGCAGCGAACTCCGGTGTTGATAGAGTCGTATTCACATACTGCAGTTGCAAACGATCGTTGAAATCGCCCGCTTCGGTGGCAAAACTATACGAAGCCTCTTTGAGATTCGTCACTACACCCGTAAGGTTGTCTTTCAGGAAAATAGGCTGATCCCCTTCGAAAACACCGTCAAAATGATCCAGCGATACCCTAAACGTACCGGCCGCCTGTGCATGAAGACTCATCGGAACCACATCCGTCACATCAAACGCCGGACGCGCCTGGATGCCATAGCGCTCCGTTCCAATCAACGTTCCGATCGCGTGGCCCGTAATCGATAATGGCCCATCCAATGAAGCATCCTCTCCCATCGTAGCCTCGGGCACATAGCCAACCATGATCTGGTTAGCGGGCACATCTCCCATCGAAAGGTTCAGCCAAATCCGGCTGCGATCGCTTTCAGAACTGCGGAAAAACTGTCCATCGTTATTCCCCGTCTGCATTGCATGGGTAAACTGCACCTGCGTCAGGCCAGACGTATTGTGAAACAGGAAACCCTGTCCGGTTTGAATCGTACCATTCGGAACCGGCCCTCCTGAATAGGCAGCCGTACCTCCCAGCGAGTTATACATCGCGTAGTTGCTGCTGCCAGGCACCTGGCTGTAGTGGCCCCAAAAATAGAGGGTACCCGGGTTGACCGAAAGGAAACCGTCCGTAGCGTCTGCATCGATAGTAGAGGAATACGGATTGCCGATTAAATTGTAGCCCCGCGTCGGACCCGACTGTGTCACCGGAACGTTCAGGGTACCGTAGTTCGGTGGCCCCGCGAATACACCATTGAAAACCGGCGCCTGCGGCAGCGTCCCCGGATTCGCGAAATCATTCGGCGCCCGCACCATGTAACCCGTACCCGGCACAAAGTTATACGTAGCGGTAGACTGGTTCAATCCCGCTGCCGTAAACACCGCCTTGAACGCATTCGTGGGTTCGTCCAGCACATAGAAGCGGTTATCGAGCGTATTTGGTGAAAACGCCTTCAGGTTTTGGCCGGTTACCGGCGACGACCAATACACATAATCCTGCCGCCACATCGAGGCATTGCGTAACACCGTAACAGGAGGAACGGTCGTCGTTTCGCTCGTATTATAACTGTATGTCGCATAAATGAGATTGGCATCGTTCGCGACAGTCAAAGGCCCCATATTGATAAGTTGAGAAAGCCGCACGTCCTTGCCCGAATCGACAAACAGCGTGCCATAGTTTTCCAGATACTGTGCTGTGATATCGTCCACAACATGATGGGTGCCTCCCGTAAGCGAAAGGAAATTATATGCCGCCCCGCCCCAGGTTTTAACTGGTTGGGAACCGTTCAGTGCAATCTGACTGGTGCTGAATTCGTACGTAGTGAAACTGTCGGGAATATCCGCTCCCGGGCCTACCGACAGAAAGCCCGGTACGCTTAGCGTACCTCCAACTGTTTGCCGCGTCACGGGCGCTTCAAGCACCAGGAAACCAGTGCTGGTAAGGTCGCCGCGCAAGGTACGCGGTGTGGTTACCGTTACGACTCCGGTCAGGTCTACCGAAACGTTCAATGGCGGGTTCGTCGTGGGCCACTCCTCACCTACTATAAAGCCACGGGCATACCGGAGACTTCCCGACGCCCCGTAGGCGATCGCACCATCAACCGTAATCGTCCCAAACCCCTCTTCGAAGGATAGCGTACCATTGACGGTAAGTGTCACCCCGGCATCTACCACCAGCGAACCGAACGATCCTATCGTCACATTATTCAGTGTCTGGTTGGATGAAATACGTAGCGTGCCGCCCGCTGTCATGGTAACGTCGGCCGTCGATGGGAGCGTACCGCCTCCTGTTCGGTTCAACTGCAGGGTACCCGCATTGACGGTCGTCAATCCGGTGAAGGTGTTCGCTCCGGTAAGAACAACGGTACCTACACCGTTTTTCTGTAGCGTATTGGCGGTCGCCCCGTTGTTGGAGATTACCCCCGTAACGGTAAAGGTTTCGCCACTATTGGCCGTCACGTTGATTGGTATATCGGAAACGGCCAGGTTGGTGTAAAGTCCATCCATGTTGGCACCGCTGTTGCGAATCTGTATCTGCGTGATCGCACCACCGCCGTTAGCCATCCCCTGGATGTTGTTCCGGGTGCCTGCAACGACGAGATTGAATTCCTTATCGGAAATGACTTCCAGTTCGTAGGTCACACCACTTTTAAAGGTGGCGAAATTGGGCATGTTTGCATAGACCAGGCCAGTGGCCGTTAGGTAGCGTGCGTTGCCGTCGCCCCCGCGAAATTCAATACGGGTTACGGCATTATTGGCATACCGGTCATTCAGGGTACCGCCGCCATCAAACAGGCCCGCCGTGGTTCGGAACGACACGCCGATGATGCCGTCGGTCACAATGCCGGTACGGCCACCACCGTTCTGGCCGGCGATGGTAATAGCGAGTTTTTGTCCGGGTTTGAGCGTGGTAGTGGTGCCTCCCCCAGTGCCGCCGGTCGTATGTATGAACCGGCCCCGAAGTTCACCCTCCGACGTACTGCCAAAGGAAAACTGTCCGATACCTCCTGTAAAATCAAAGGCGCCGGAGTTAGCACTCCAAACATTCGTCCAGGCTGCAGCGCCCGTCGTATACGTTTGTGAAAAAGATACAAGCGGCGCAATCAGCAGGGCAATTAGCCCTAAACTGCGATTCAGATTAGCGTAGTGTTTACCCATTGTCATCGTTGATTTGACTGACAAAATTATCACGTTTTAAGGTTGAAATTAACAAAGCAGCAAAAAAAACGACAGATATAACGTTTTCGTGTTAATAAATTATGTCGAATTCGTAATCTCCCTTACTTCTGAACAATAAAAAAGCCCCCGATTCCGGAGGCTGTAGTTAAGAGGTGTGTATTAAAAGACCACTTTCTTGGTGACAACCCCACCATCGGTATCGGATAGTTCGGCCACAAAGGACGTGGATGCCAGAGGGGTGGTGTTACACAATTACGGTAATTCCTGAAAAGGCCTTTTTATCCGTCAAACGACCTATTTGAGGGGGCAGGAAGGTGTTAAAACCGTGGGTGTCTACCGGGCGGAAAAGAATCAGGGCAGTCGTTTTTCGATTTTCTTCAAGAGTTCCAGTTGGCGCACCTGGCTTTCGAACAGGCTTTTGATCTGTTCCTGTAGCAGCAGGTCGATTTTCTGGTGCAGGCTCCGCAGTTCGAGCTCTGCCTTGAGGTTGATCAGGTAGTCGTTTTCGCTGCGTTTCCGGTCTTTTTCTTCCTTTCGGTTTTGGCTCATCATGATAATCGGGGCCTGGAAAGCGGCGATCGCCGAAAGTACCAGGTTCATCAGGATGAATGGAAAGGGATCGAATTTTTGGTCCGTGGGCAGAAGTGTGTTCAGCACTATCCACACGCCCAGGACGACCGAAAAAGCAATTATAAACT
>DATGXZ010000256.1:0-1874 GCA_035298445.1 Flavobacterium sp. | reverse complement strand
GTACGAGCTCGCGTAGATCGCTGTATTTCCAAAGCATCGGAATCGACGATGTGCGCGGTTCCCAGGGTTCGATGTCGTTGGCGACCGTCCATAGAGCGCCGGCGCCGAGCGTTTCGAGTTCGCGGTAATACGCTTCAAGTTCTGGGGTGTCGGTGACGCGGGCACGGCCGAGGACGTCGTCGGAATGTTGTGTATCCATTTACAGAGTCAAACCTTTGGCCAGACGGCCGGATTAATCGATGCTAAATTTAGGTATTGTCGGGAAATTATATCGTTGTCGTGGTGGGTAAAATTAGCGCGGAAATTAAAAGAAAGGACACACATGATTATTTTTTCGTCTACCATATAGATTTCGATATATAACCACGGATGTCGTTCAAACCTTGAAAAACATGGAATTCCGTGGTATTTTGGCATTCCTTATCAAACTATAATTTATATTATGTAAAATAGAGTTTTTCAAAACAGGGAACGGTATGCTCCCTGTCGTATTAGAAAATAAACTTTGTGCTGAGGAAATTGGACCCGTCACCGTCCACTACTTCGTTGATGAGTTGGGTGTTGGTGTCGTTCATTTTGAAGGCCACCAATGAACGGATCGAAAATGATCGTATCGCGTCGGTAACTGACAACGTTCCTTCGGCGCTGTCTTTGCGTCCTGTAAACGGAAATACGTCCGGTCCTCGCTGCGCCTGGCTGTTGACGTTGACGCGGCTGACGATGTTGACTAGCGGATCAATCATCTGGCCGAGTTCCGTGGCGTCGTTTGTAAACACGCTTACCTGTTGTCCGTATTTCGCATCAATCAGGTACTGCAATACTTCTTCCCAGTCGTCGTATGGTACGACCGGCACGATCGGCCCGAATTGTTCTTCGTGGTACAGCCGCATGTCGCTGTTGACCGGATATACGACCGCCGGATAATAAAACGATTCCTGTGAGCGACCGCCGTTTTCATTGACGACTTTGGCGCCTTTTTCGATGGCATCGGCCACACAATCGTTGAGATAGTCGATTTTTCCGGCCTCCGGCAACGGCGTGAACATCACATCCGGTTCCCATGGCAGGCCAAACTTGCAGGCAGCGATGGCGGCGCTGAAGGCTGCGAGAAACGCGTCGGCCTTGCTGCGGTGCACCCACACGATCTTAAGCGCCGTGCAGCGTTGTCCGTTAAACGACAGGCTTCCGGCCAGTATCTCCTTCACTGCCAATGACATGTCTACGTTTCCGGTGACGATGGCGGCGTTTTTCGCGTCGAGTCCGAGTACCGCCCGCAAACGGTTCACTTTCGGGTGTTGTTTCTTCAGTTCGTTCGCTACCTTACTTGATCCGATGAGCGTCAATACATTGATTTTCCCCGAATGCATCAACCCTGGTATAATATCGCTTCCGCGACCGTAAAGGAAATTGATGACGCCTTTGGGGAAACTTTCCAGGAACGCTTCCTGCAACGGATAATGTAGTAAGGTACCATATTTCGGCGGTTTGAACAACAAGGTATTCCCCATTATCAATGCGGGAATCAATGTTGTAAACGTTTCATTTAGAGGATAATTGTATGGCCCCATACAAAGTACCACTCCAAGTGGTGAACGCCGTATCTGCGCCCCCACGCCTTCCGTTATTTCAAAGCCCGAAGCCTCGCGGTCGAGGTTCTTCAGGGCGTCGATGGTGGCGTAAATGTAGGCCACCGTCCGGTCGAATTCCTTGGTAGCATCGGCATGTGATTTCCCGATTTCCCACATGATGAGTTTGACGGTTTCCTCCTTCTTTTGGATCATCTTCCGGGTGAAGGTTTCGACACAGGCAATGCGGTTTTCGACGCTGCGGGTCGGCCAGTCTCCCCTGCCGTCGTTCCAGGCGGCCACGGCGGC
>DATGXZ010000255.1:0-2747 GCA_035298445.1 Flavobacterium sp. | reverse complement strand
AGCCCGCCGCGCAGTATCTCGCGGAAGACCTCCGGGGCCATCTCCTTGACCGGGAAGCAGCAGATGTTCATGGCCGTGAGCGGCTTGCCGCCCATGGCGTACACGTCGCTCAGCGATATAGTTTTCGAGATTGGCATTTTGGTAAAGGGCGTCTTCTATGGCCTGGTCGTCAATCGGCAGTTCGGCTTCAAGCCGGGTAATGTCGTGTTCGTCGAGCAACTCGCCCACTTCATATGAGTTGAGCTCGGCTTCGTCGTTCAGGTAGTTCTCCAGTGTGGTATCGTCGATTGGCGCGGCGGCAAACTGCTGCCAGGCAAACGGCACGACCAGTGCGAATAGGGCCACAGCAGCCACAGCGGCATACCAGTTGCGGCGTCGGCCATAGCGTTTAGGGGTCACATGGGCAGGTGTTGTTTCCAAACGGTCGAAGACGCGGTCGGTAACGGTGTCAAAATACCCGTCCGGCACGCGAAAGCCATCGTATTTGGTAGGGTCGCTATCCAGTTGAAAGGGTTTCATGTCAGGATAGACGGGCCTGTCGGACTTTGGTTTAATGTTTCGTGACATAATCTTCTATTTTTTTGACGGCATGGAAGTAGGAGGCTTTCAAGGCTCCGACCGACGTGCCGGTAATTTCGGCGATCTCTTCGTATTTCAATTCCTGGAAATACTTCAATTGAAACACCAGTCGCTGTTTTTCAGGAAGCGTGGCTACGGCGGCCTGCAGCAGCAACGCCATTTCATCGCCTTCGAAGTAGCTGTCGGCTTTCAGGTTGACGATGGCCTGGTCGAGGTATTCGGAACTCCGGATGCCGTTTCGTCGGCTGCGTTCGCGGATGAAACTCAGCGCTTCATTGGTGGCGATGCGGTACATCCATGTAAAAAGACGGCTCTCGCCTTTGAACGACGGGAGGGCGCGGTACATTTTCACGTAGGTGTTTTGCAGGACGTCATCGGTATCGTCATGGTCGAGGACGATTTTTCGGATGACACCATACAACGGCCGTTTGGTTTCGTCAATCAACCGACGGAAGGCCTGCTCGCGCGTGGCGGGGTCAAGTAGGGCGGCTATGGTTTCGGTTTCGTCGGCCAAGGTGAAGCGGTTGTCGCGTTTGACTAAAGGTACACGAAAAAGTTTAAGCCGACGATCGTAACAAATCCGTTACTTTTGCAAAAAAAGCCATGAAACGTACCGTTATTTTTGACATGGATGGTGTCATCGTCGATACGGAACCCGTACACCATTATGCCTTTTTGGAGCATTTCCGTGAGTTGGGAATTGACGTTACGCCGGAAATGTATGCCTCTTTTACCGGAAATTCCACTAAGAATGTCTACGAACGGTTGAAAGAGACGTTTGGTCTCCAACATGATATAGAAGTGCTGATTGCGGCAAAGCGACGTATTTTCAACGATGCCTTTGACCGAAAGGAAGATCTGGCGCTGTTGATGGGCGTACACGACCTGATACAGGATTTGTATGACAATGGTATGCAGTTGATCCTCGCGTCGTCTTCCGCCAAGGTGACGATTGAGCGTATCTTCCGCCGGTTCGGGTTGCACAAGTATTTCTCGTATATCGTATCCGGCGAGGATTTTCCGAAGTCGAAGCCGCACCCCGCTATTTTCCTCGAAGCCGTTCGCCTTTCGGGGATGGAAAAAGACGCGTGCCTGGTGATCGAAGACAGTACCAACGGTATCAAGGCGGCCAAGGCGGCGGGGTTGTATTGTATTGCCTACGATAGTGTCAACTCGAAATTGCAGGATCTATCTGAAGCCGATCGCGTGGTGCGGCATTTCCACGAACTCAATTTTCAGAAGATTTCCGTATTGTCATAAACGAAAGAAAGTCCGGGTTACCCCAGACTTTCCTTCGCACTAATAAACTAAGTTTACTGGTTTACCGCAATCGGTCCGCAGATTTTACGAGCTCTTCATCCCGCTTGATGGCTTTGTTGGCCAGAGCCACAAAAACGATAGCAACAATCGGGAGTAGAAGCCCAATACCCTTCTCAGGAGCAGGAGCCCCTCCGGATACGGTTAGCGTACGATACGCAAGCAATCCAAATAAAATAACGTTTGATAGGATGTTCAGCCTGCCAATCACAAACTGATGTTGTCTTTTATTGTAGAAAAAGATGGCCAGCAGCGACAATACCGTCGAAAGCCCGAACAATAGCACGTAGACCATGTTCTCCATAAAGTAGTAGGGCTTATTGGCGATCGTCCACAGCGGGAATACGTAAGGCAGCGCGCCCGTCACGAGGAAGGCGAGAGCCAGGTAAACCGTTTGTATCCGTTGGATCATCTCTTTATTTTTTTCGAATGACAAAAATAGCAGTTTCTTTTTTCCGTTACCTATTGTATGATTAAAATTAATTCGTAATATTGCGGTAACAATCCGGAGCAAATCCTCCACATCCGGATGCGTTTTCCAAACTTTATTTTCCCTCGTTTCGTTTGTCATCTATCCCATCAAACGCATATAGCATTCCTACATGTTTACACCCGATGCATTAAAAGGCATGAAACTTCCTGAATTGCAGGAAATTGCCAAAAAAGCCGGCTCGATTCGAGTTACCGGCATCAAAAAAGAAGAACTTATTTCGCGCATTCTCGCAGTACAGTCCCAGGGCGCAAGTCATGAGGCGGCACCTTCAGGAGCTTCAGAAGGCGAAAAGAAAAAACGGGGCCGCAAGCCTCGCATCCAACAGGATTCTACCTTATTTGACACGTCTTCAGCAGCC
>DATGXZ010000254.1:0-3015 GCA_035298445.1 Flavobacterium sp. | reverse complement strand
GTGTTCGGTATCGATTTCCCAAACAAAACAGGGCTTTTTTTGGAGGTTATGACCAAAAACGTTAACAATCAAAAGTATAGGGTAGAACCGACGCAAAAGGGCAAAAAAAAACCGCCAAAAGGCGGAATCGGTGGAGCGTGCTGAAAATCAGGCTTCGTCCATATAGGTTTTGGTGCCGTTCGCATCTATGTAGTAGCGCCGACCTTTGACCGCTTTGTCGCGCGCTTCCTTACGGGCTTCGCGTTTCCCTTTTCGCGCCGCTTTCTTTTCCTCTTCACGGCTATCCGAAACGGCTTCCGACTTGTTGACGGCAGCCGGTTTTCTATCTGATTTTTCCTTCGACTGGGCATGGGTCACGGACGCGCAAAGCAAGAGACCGAGAAAGAAGAGTTTTTTCATAGCTTTGTATTTTCCTCCAAGATAGCCATTTAATTTGGCATCCTGTTATACATTAACGGCGGATTTTTTATTCTATTTCATGCGGCTTCCTTTTTTATCCATTGTATCCGTCTTTTTGCTTTGTTCCTGTGCAACGCGCGTAGCATTGCCATCCGACGTCCGCGCATTGCCATCAGTTGAACCAGCCGACACCACCCTCGTAAACGTATCGGACTACGTAAGTGGAATTGTACTTGACATGAAGTATGCCTCCGAGGAGAATTTCCTAAAAGAGAAAGTGTATGACTGCGCGGAGTGTTACCTGCGGTATGCGACGGTCAAAGCCTTATTAAAAGCGCAGTCGCAGGCGGGACGTTATGGTTACAAGCTCCGGGTTTTCGACTGTTACCGTCCGCATTCCGTACAGAAAAAAATGTGGAAACTTGTACCGAATCCCGATTATGTGGCGGATCCGGCAAAGGGGTCGATTCACAACAGAGGAGGGGCGCTTGACCTGACTTTATGCGACAGCATCGGCGTGCCGCTTGATATGGGAACAGCGTTTGACCATTTTGGGCCGGAAGCATCGCCTTCCTACACACAATTCTCCGAAGATGTATTGGAAAATCGCCGAAAACTACGGCGCATCATGAAAAAAGCGGGCTTTCGTCAGCTACCGTCTGAATGGTGGCATTTCAACCTCAAAGGCGCCCGGGAACTTCCGATTTCCGATTTCCGGTGGCCGTGTCCGTGATTACTTCACGCACTTCAGGTAGTCAATAAAGTAAGAGGATGGTCCATATGGTTCTTTCGTCAATTCCGATATCAGGACTTTCTTCATCGGGAAGTCGAGTGTTTCGGTCGTAAACTTGATGCGTACGATATTAAGCGGCGAAGCCTCCAGGTCTTCAAAATTGCCTTTCAGGAATACAAAACTTCCGGTCAGCACCCGTGTGTTCTTCCCTTCTTCAGGCAGCGGAATCATCGTTCCACATGCATCGGCGCCGGCATGAAGCAGGGTCACTATCTTGCCATTGTCGAGTTGAAGGTAGATCTTGGACCCTTTATCGAAACAGGCCGCTTTCATGAAGTCGCTGCTTTTCTGGATGTATTGCACATTTACCAGCGGTGTTCCGTTTTCCTGCGCCAGCGAAAAAAACAGGTAGGCAGAGGTCGAACCGAAATTCCGTTCGTGCATCACATACTCTTTCAACGACTTATACGTGCCGAGACTGTCGGTAGCATTTTGGGTGTAGGTGCAGTCATTCTGGGCGCATATGGCTAGGGGTAGCAGAAACAAAAACGCGGCAAGTATACGTTTCATAGAGACGTGTCGATTTTGGCGCAAAGTAACACAATTTTCTGGTTCGCCTTATCTGTCGTGAAAAACCAGTAGTCGGTGCCGCCATCGGCAATCTTCCATTTCTTTCGCAAAACCTCGACGGTTTCGGGAAAGTTACGTACCGTCACATTGGCTTTCCGCCCCTTCAGGGCCGCCATTTCGGTTTTGGAATACGGTACAACAGCCCGTAGTGTAAACGTCCTACCCGGAAAAGGCACCAGCGTATCCGACGTATACAAATGCGAGTGGGGCGCCAGTTTCATTAAGCCCAAATCGACAGCAATGTGGTCGTAGCCGCCCGACTTCAGTACAGCGGCGTGGGGTTCGTATAAATAGGTCAGCGGTTCGGCATACGCTACAGGGGCTGCCTCGCCATACGAAAAAGTAAAGGAAGGCGTTGGATTACCCAGTGTAACCGCATGGATCCGCGGCGTACCTGATGCGTTTTTTTGCAGTACCCAAAGCAGTTCCTTCACTTCATTCCCCACGGCGACGACATGGATGTCCGTAACGGAATGCAGTTCGGAAAGTCCGGCCGAAATATCAAGCAACGGCGCCGTTTTGATGAGGATGCGATCTGTATGCGCAAAGTAAAAGTCGAGTAGGGCGGGCACATCGGGCAGGCAATCCTTCAAAAGAAATACCTTTCCTTTTACGTCATGCCTTCTTGACGGATCGATGTACAGCCAATCGAACATTCCCGCTTCCGCCAGCCACTCGGAACTGTCACGATTGACGCATTGAACGGCACTTCCCAATTGAAGGAAGTTGTGTGCGGCCACGGCTGACAGGTAGGTGTCTTTCTCTACATGCACCACGGTATCGATCCGCTGCGAAAAGAAATAAGAGTCGACGCCAAAACCGCCCGTCAAATCTGCCAATCGCTGTCCGCTTACCAGTGAAGCCTTGTAATACGCAGTGGCTTCAGACGACGTTTGCTCAACCGAAACGCGCGACGGATATACGATATCGGCTGCATTGAACCAGGTCGGCAGTTTGTCTTTGGCTTTGGCACGTGCCGCTACCTGCTGTACCAGTGTCGGGTGATCCACATCGGAAAACGGATTGGGTTTCAGTGCCAGTGCGGCCGGGTCCGTACCCGTGTGAAGTCGGATATACGCCTGCACGTCCGGGCGAAGTAGCGCACCGAAATCGGTCATAGCCGTCGGGTGAGAAGTTGTACGAGTTGGTTATCGGGGAAAAATTCTTTCGCCACGACTTTTAGTGCGGTGTAGAGCGGAACAGCCAATACCATTCCTAAAATACCGAATAGGAAGCCGGCGGCCAAAATCACC
>DATGXZ010000253.1:0-5766 GCA_035298445.1 Flavobacterium sp. | reverse complement strand
GTAAGGTTCCGGATGACGTTGCCCGTAAAATCGCCCTATCCCAACGATGCACCAATGCCATATGAATCGTCTACGCTTGTGCTTCCGGCAAGGCTTCGGATCGAGTTTGCGGAACTTCCGCCTATGGTATTGCCGCTCACTTGTGCGGCCGTCCCGTTGTTCACCCGGAACAACCGGATACCATAGAAAGCGCCTATACTCGAGTTGTTGGTGAGGCCACCCAGGTTGTTGTTGCTGACGGTTGTGGCAAAACTCCCGTCGGCTTCGATACCTACCATCAGGTTGGTGTTGCTGTAGGTAGAATTGTAGGTAATGTTGTCATTAGCCGCCTGGCTTCCAATGGTGTTCGAGTCAACCAGTACATTGCCGTTTTCCACATTGATCCCGATGAAACCATTCTGCGCATTCCCGCCAGTGAGTTGGATATTGGCGATGACGTTCTGGGAAAGGGTACTTTGGGCCGTATTGGTACAATTAAAATAGATCCCCGTAAGGGAAAGCGTATTCGCACTCGTCGTTTGGGTGAGCTGGTAGGTACCCGAGCCGGATGCGGTATTATAACCAATGGTATTACTCGTTATCTGATGGGACGTAGCATCGGAACCGGATGCACTTACGTGGATGCCGGTCTGGCTTGTGCTAGCCGACACAATAAGCGGCGAAGATTGGTAGAGTTTGTTTCCACTGATGAGGGTCGAGCTGTGCTTGGCTACCCGGATACCAGTCGACACATAACCGGAGATACGATTGTTGAGGAGCTGCGTTCCGGTGCTCATAGTGGCCCCGGTAGCGTAAATGCCATTATAGAGGGTAGTTCCGGGATTGGCGCCAATCGTACAGTTGGACACCACATTGCTGTCATTGGCGCCATCACCCACAACGTCATGCCCGATCGAAACGGCACCGCTGTTCGTGCTACTTGCGGAGGTCACCGAGAGATTTCGGATGGTGTTGTTGGAAGCACCATTTGTCAGGCGGACGCAACTGGCATCGGAATAGGTATTTTTAATCAGTAGGCTGTTCCCACCGCTAGACAGACCGTCGACTAGGACGTTGTCGGCTCCATCCAGCCACAGCACACCGAGGACCAAGTTCCCCGACAAGGTACGCACACCTAATGGGGAAAGGGTAACGGATGTGTAACTGGTGCTACCCGTGCCGCTGGCTGCCAGTCGCGGCGTATCGGGCTCGGAGGTATCCCCCAGGACGGTAATCGTTATAGAGCCGGTATGGGCGCCATTGTTGATGGCGGCGAAAGCATCAAAGAGGCTGTCGTATAAAGTGGTATTGTTGACCAACACCCGGACGTAGCGGTCCCAGGTCCAGTTGCTTGTACTTCCCGTAAGGGCAAATCCGCTAAGGGTCGCCGGATAGTTGCTACTCACCGTATTAGCCATCAGATTGAGTCCGGTGTTGTTTCCATTCGCCATACCCACATTGAAATTGTAGTTGATAACCGGCGAGGCGCCCACCGGTGTGGCGCTCGACATATCGCTTTGTATCGCCGACTGTGTCAGTTCGCTGTTGTATATCCTAACGTCGTCTATCGATCCTACGAACTCAGTAGGGTAGATGTGATGCCGTCCTATCAGCAAGGAATGTGAGGCATTGATCAGTACCGGATTGGCTGTTAGAAATATTCCCGATGATGCCTGTGTGCCATTGGCGTATAGCTTCCAGCCATTGGTGGTTACGGTCATGGCTACGTGCATCCAGGCGCCCACCTGGTACGGAACTGTCGCATCGGCCTGGGTGGTCAGCCAGGCAACGCCGTTTCCGATATCGGCATGTATCTTATTCCCGTCCAGGATTTGTAGGTCAAACCCGTATTCTGCCGGTGCCCGCGACGATAGGATGTGCATGGTCTTGGTTGCATCACCCGGCCTGACCCAGGCTTCTACGGTGAAGACACCTTCTACGGTTCCTGCTATAGGAGTGGCCACCGAGATGCCGTCGTCTACACCGTCAAAGTGCAGCGCCTTACCCGGCCCCTGCGCCATCAGGGCCCCGCAAAGCAAAAGAAAAAGAAGATAGATTTTTTTCATGGTCCGTTCGTTTAGTTTCGTCGGGATGCAGTTTCCCGAACCTCTAAATTCACGGATGGACGCCGGATGACGAAAAAAATGTGACGAACGACCGCCCCGGTGTTATGAAGTGCCTTAGGCGGGTGAGCAGTAGGATCGTATCAGGAGGATTTGGTCTTGGTATCCCTGAAAACCACGAGAAAACGCGTCCGACCGTCAGGGGTGTCAGCTGAGAACGAACCCCTGAGCTGACGGCTGAGAATGGAAACTAGTTTGAGTCCGAGCGAGGAGTGGTTCTTCAGCTCAAAACCGTCCGGAAGGGTTTCCCCATCGTTGGCAACGGTGAGAAGGTAGCCGTGGTCGGAGGTGTGTTGAATCAAAACCTGAATACGACCCTGATCCCGCCCCGTAAAGGCATATTTGTAGGCATTCGATACCAGTTCGTTGACAATCAATCCAAGCGGGATGGCGGTATCAATATCGAACTCGATGCCTTCTGCCGCGATCTCAGTCGTTATGGTCCGTCCTTCTATCTGGAACATATTCGAAAGGTATTGCAGCAATTCCTGCAGGTAGTTGTCGATCCGGACGTTGTTCACCCTCTCCGACTGGTAGAGGTTCTGGTGGATAAGGCTCATTGCCTGAACACGGCTTTGTCCTTCCTGTATGGAAGACAGCACATTTTGATCATCGATAGAAGTCGACTGGATGTTCAGTAGACTCGAAATAATCTGCAGGTTGTTCTTTACCCGATGGTGTATTTCGCGCAACAGCGTTTCTTTCTCCGCCAGCGATTCCTGTATCAGTTCCTTCTGTTCTTCGATCAATCGTTTCTGTTTTCGCGATTTCTTCAGGTTGGCCCACACCCATAGGGCGAAAGCAACCGACAGGAGCAGGGCGAGGATAATGAAGTAAAGCGTATATCGCTGCTTTTTTGCCTTGAGTTCTGCCTCAGCATCCTTCTTTTGCTGTTGCAATCGTTCGGTTTCCTGCTGCTCACGGAACTCATATCGAAGCTGCATTTCGGTCACTTTCTTGTCTTTTTCAGCCCCGAATATGGAGTCGTTGGTCGCCTTGAAAACCACATGGTAGTCGTAGGCCCGGCGGTAATCGCCGCTTTCCCGGTAAAGGTCCGACAAGAGTCCGGAGCCGACCAAAACCAGGTCATTGAGCCCGGCCTCCCTTGCGATCCCATAGCCTTTTTCGGCTAACCCCATGGCTTCCCGGTTTTTGTGTTGGGCATAAAGAATTTGGCCCATCGCGAGGTACGAATTGGCAATGCCATACCGGTCATCGATCTCAAGCCGGAGAGCGAGTGATTGCCGTTGTTTTTCCATCGCTTCATCATACTTTTCAAGGGCTTCCAGTATCTTACTGATGCCGTTTAAAGTATTGGCCATCGATTCTTTATTGGCACTTGCCCGTGCTTTTTCCATTGCTTCGTTGAAGTAAAGCATGGCCGTTTGGGGCTGGTTCGTTTGCGCATACAGCTCTCCGATATTCTGTAGGGTAATACAAATGGTGCCATACTTCGAATTCCGTCGTTGTATCTCAAGGGATTTCCGGAAATACACTAACGCTTCATCCTGGTTGCCCATGGCCTGTAAAATAGCGCCCATATTGTTATACCCCCCCAAGAGGCCCAACGTATCCCTAACGCTTTTGGCCAGTCGTATTCCCTGTTGGGTATACCGCAAGCCTTCATCATACTTTGAACGCTGTAGGGCCGACAGACTTCCTAGGTTCATCAGTATGGTGATGGTACCTTCCTTATCGCCATTACGTTTATAGGAATCAAGCGAAATCCGATAGTATTTCTCGGCATCGTCAAGTCGGCCGGTATTGGCGTAGATGACAGAGAGGATATTGGCACAATCTGCAACACCATTGAGGTAGTGGAGTTTAGTGCCCAGTGCAATGCCTTCTCTCGCATAAGGAATGGCCTCTTCCGAATACTGCGTGTAGTATTCGTATGCGATACGGTATAGTAACGAGACCTCTGCCGTGTCTTTTTTCTGAAGCGCACGTCTCGCCTGTTTTTTCTCGAATCGATAACGGCTCAGAGCCGTCTTCAGGCTGTCAATCCTTTTTCCGGCGTCTGGCTGCGCGCTCACAGTCGATAGGATACACAGCAGTATGAAAGAAAAAACCCATCTTTTACGCATTCCTTTTTTTCCGAAAGTATTAAAAAAAAGCGACTACGCTGTTTCGAACGGTACAAAAAAAGCCCCTCCGGGGTGGAGGGGCTCTCTGTATAGATTGTTGCTTTTTAGAAAGCGACTTTCTTGATTGCGGTGTTTCCACCAACCAGGGTCACCTGAACCAGCAACACTTGTTGTGTCGCGTTAAGGTTAGGGAAAGAGGTCATTGTCGCCCCGACGAGGTCTCGTGACGCCACCAAACGACCGCGGATATCAAAGACCTTCACCGATTGCATGTCAACGGTTCTGGAGTTTACTTCCAGCGATGATCCGTTTTTGTAAACGGTTACCGTGTTATCTGTCAGCACAGGTTGGTCGGTACCCAATGTGGTCGTGTTATACACAATCTGGAAACGGTCATTGAACGTTCCGGCTTCGGTTGAGAAGGTGTAGTCACCTGCTTTGATGTCGTGCAACACATTGGTTACATTGTCTTTAAGGTAAACCGACTGGCTTCCGAAAAGGCCATCGAAACTGTTCAGTGTGATGGTGTAGTTGCCCGCTGTTGGTGTCTTGATACCCATCGGCACGATATCACTGTCTGCGAACGGAAGCGCACGACCCTGTATGCTATAGGCCTGATTGTCGATTACCGAGTACAATTGTGGTGCGTTTTCCGGGATCATCGCACCGTCATACAACGGCTCAACTGCATTGGTTGCTTGTGAAACATAACCGACAAGCGACTGGCTCATAACGGCACCGTCTTTTTTCAGGTCGAGCCAGATGCGGTGGCGTTCTGGTGCATCGGCGCCGCTTTCAGACGAACGGAAGAACTGGTTTTGGTGGTTGTTCACCCGCATCGCGTTGGTAAAGCTCACCGTTACGGAAGATGGAACGGTTACAAGGAAACCTTGTCCGACCTGGATGGTGCCATTCGGTACTTCACCGCCCGCAGCGGCAGCAGCACCGGTTCCGTTATAGGAAGCATAGTTGGACGCACCCGGAGCTGTTTGCGTAATGTGTGTCCAGAAATACAGCGTTCCAATCGATGGGTTGGCAGAAAGGAAAGCATCTGCACTGATTGGCGACGGATACGGGTTACCAATCAGGTTATTGCCCAATGCTGTAGAAGCCACACCATTCGTTGCTTGGTAGGTATACGTACCGTTGTTTGGTACGCCTTTGTAGGTGCCTGTCCAAGGTGCAACGGTAGACGGATGGTTATTCGGTGCCCGCACCATATAGCCTTTGGTAGGCAGGAAGTTGTAGGTCGCAGTATTTTCACCCAATCCGTTTGGTGCAGCGGTGAACAGCGCCTCGAAGCCATTGGTGTCTTCATTTAGGATGTAGAAGCGGTTCGAGAGCGTCTGGTTCGAGAATCCGAACAGGTTCTGTCCTTCTACAGGAGCTGACCAATAGATGTAGTCCTGACGTTTCATGTTGGCCGTGCGGCGTACGGAAATCGATCCGGAATTCGTATTTGTGGTCGCAAGGGGATCCTGAAGGAGTAGTCCGTTGTTTTCCAACACGAAGCTGTTGTCGGCTGTGTTGTTATTCACAACGGCACCCTGAACGATTAGTGTTTGTCCGGACGCAAC
>DATGXZ010000252.1:0-5366 GCA_035298445.1 Flavobacterium sp. | reverse complement strand
TAGGGAATTTTACGTCATTATTTGGAAAAGCTTCAATCTGTCCAACTAGCCATTCTCTGCTGCCACGAGCCTTCTTTGTTTGGTCGGGGTCAAGATTTACAGTGTCAGCCATAAACTTATTAAATGCTTCGATAACTGTTTTCGCCATTTTCTATTCTTATTGTTTTATTGTCTGTTCGTTTATAGCACTGTCTCTTTACCATTCGCTATAACTCATTTATACCTCTGAATAATTCATACAATGACCCCACCAGCACAAGCCTCTCGCCCGGAACAAACCAACACCAATTTATCCCATCAAAAGCATCGCCTAACCCCCCGCCACTCACCGAAAGTACAAATTTATTCGAAACAACGCCTCACCCCCTGCGGTTTGTTGCTGCTGTTTTACATTGCTGTCCTGACACTGTGACCGCGACTGCCGCTGCAACTGTCCACTTCCTACTGCCAACTGAGACTGCCCACTCCTGCGACTGTGACTGCGACTGCGACTGTGACTGCCAACTAACCACTGCCTACTGCCTACTGCCTACTGCCAACTTCCTTGCACCCCACACACAAATGCCCTATCTTTGCCGCTATGACACTCATATCCGTCGACAACAGCAAAAACCAGGAAACGGTGCGGAACGTCTTCACCAAGTACCTGGAAAACAAGGGCCATCGGAAAACCCCCGAACGCTACGCCATCCTGCACGAGATCTACGATAGCGAGGAACACTTCGACATCGAGAACCTCTACATCAAGATGAAGAACAAGAACTATCGGGTGAGCCGCGCCACGCTTTACAATACGATTGAACTGCTGCTCGATTGCGGACTCGTGCGCAAGCACCAGTTCGGACATAACCAGGCGCATTATGAGAAGTCGTATTTCGACAAGCAGCACGACCACGTCATCATGACTGATACGGGTGAGGTGTTTGAATTCTGCGACCCCCGCATCCAAACCATCAAAAAGACCATCGAGGAAATCTTCGATATCGACATACACAACCACTCGCTTTATTTGTATGGGACGAGGAAGAAGATGGAGGGAGAGAAGTGAGGGGAGAGAGGTGAGAGGAGCAAGACGCGAGGAGCGAGGAAGGGACCACTTTCAATTACCCACGACCAACCACCTATTACCAATTACCGACTACCAACTACTGACAACTAACTACTAACAACAACTAACTACTATTCATGGCCGTAGACTTACTACTCGGACTCCAATGGGGCGACGAAGGCAAAGGCAAAATCGTCGACGTACTCACCTCTAAATACGATATCATCGCCCGTTTCCAGGGCGGACCCAACGCCGGGCATACGCTGGAATTTGACGGAATCAAGCACGTTTTACGGACAATTCCCTCGGGGATTTTCCATTCGGGTTCCGTGAATGTCATCGGGAATGGGGTCGTAATTGATCCGGTAGTATTTGAAAAGGAACTGGAAGGATTGGCCAAATTCAACATCGACATTCCGAAACGGCTGATCATCTCGCGGAAAGCGCACCTCATCCTGCCGACGCACCGCCTGCTCGACGCGGCTTCGGAAGCGTCAAAAGGAAAGGCGAAGATCGGTTCGACGCTGAAAGGCATCGGGCCAACCTATATGGACAAAACCGGACGGAACGGACTTCGCGTGGGCGATCTCGAATTGTCGGACTTCAAAGAACGTTACCGGAACCTGGCGAATAAGCATGAGGAAATGATCAAATTCCATGACGTTTCCATCCAATACAACCTTCCGGAGATGGAGAAAGAATTCTTCGAATCGCTGGAAACGTTGAAGAAACTGACCTTCATCGACAGCGAGGAGTTCTTCTTCAACGCCATGAAAGAAGGGAAATCGATTTTGGCGGAAGGCGCGCAAGGGTCGCTGCTTGACGTCGACTTCGGTACCTATCCGTTCGTGACGTCTTCCAACACCACAGCCGCGGGCGCCTGCACCGGATTGGGCATCGCCCCGAACAAAATTGGGGATGTGTATGGTATTTTCAAGGCGTATACTACCCGCGTCGGCAGCGGCCCCTTCCCTACCGAACTGTTTGACGAAGTAGGTGCGACAATGGCACGCGTGGGTAATGAATTCGGCTCGGTCACCGGGCGTCAGCGTCGTTGCGGATGGTTGGACGTTGTGGCATTGAAATATGCCGTCCAGATCAACGGCGTCACGCAACTGATGATGATGAAAGGCGATGTATTGTCGGGCTTCGATACGTTGAAAGTCGCGACTGCCTACCTTTATAAAGGCCAACAGATCGACCACCTTCCTTACAATATCGAACCCGAGAATGTGACGCCGGTTTACAAAGAATTCAAAGGCTGGAAAGCCGACCTGACCGGCATGTCTACTTTTGAAGAGCTGCCGTCCGAGCTGAAAACGTACATCGAATTCATCGAAAAAGAACTGGAAGTGCCGATTAAGATTGTGTCGGTTGGACCGGATCGGACGCAAACAATTAAAAGGTAGTAGTCAGTAGTCGGTGGTCAGTAGTCGGTGCACTACTACTAGTATCGGCGTTTCGCCGACGAAATTGCGGCTATTGGTTTGCCCTGCACTACACTTTGGACTAAAGACTTGGAGTTGTTGATAGGGTCTGTTCCCAACATCTTGACAGAGAAATAAGGCGTGGCATCGTCCGACCAATTACCTTACCTAATACCAATAACCAACTACCAATTACCAACTACTTCTAGTACCGGTTGATAATCAAACTTCCCGTTTCATATTCCTCCATCCCCCAGGAAGCGTGCGCGATGACATTTCCCTGCAGGTCTACGATTTCGTATTCGGCGGTAGCAGGGCCATCGCTGCCGCTGCTCATCACTTTGAAGTCGATGTAATTGAAGCCGATGTCAAGTTTGATTTCGACCCCGTTGTAGCCTCCGTCGAGCATGATGTGCTTGGCAATGATTTCGCCATTGCGGGAAACCTTGACAATATCACCGTCCACCGCTGCGTAGTCACGATACCGAAGAATGACCACCGATTGGTTGGTCTTGATTTGCCCTAAGTCTTTCTTTCCGTCTTTGTTTGCCATCGAGCTTTCGATGACTTTGGTGGTCGTATTGTATTGCACGTTCGGGTTGACGAACTTTTCCTTCTGTGGCGTCAGGCTGGGCTGCTTTTGTGGGATGAGGGGCGAATTGTCTTTTTTCTCTACCTTCCAGTCGAGGGCCGAGCCGGTTGAAGAAGACGTAGTGGGCGTTGTCTTGGCCGGAATCAGTCGTCCGCCGCCGCCGAGGTCTTGTCCCGACGCCGTTGCCACCCAAAGGCCTACCATTCCCATCCCCAAAAAAAGTCCTTTTTTCATTATTTCTTTACTACCGTAAGACTTGCCTTGTTACCCTTTTCGAGGTTCCAGCCGCCACCGCCTAAAACCGATCCGTTTTCATCGAGTACCTCCAGTGCGGCCGTGTTAGGCGACACCTGTCCCTCGTTCAACGCCATGAATTCAATCGTATTGACCCCGGGGCGAAGGTCCACTCGAAACTGTCCGGGGCGACCGGTGAGCACCAGGTTGCCGCGGGCGATTTCTCCGTTGATAAACAACCGGATCTGGTCGCCGTCGACTTCTCCTGAATCCCGATACGACAAGATCACGTAAGGCCCGGTGGTTTGTATGTATCCAATCGAACCTCCGTTTTTCGTCATCTTAGTGGCAGGCACTTCCGGCCGCAACTTCGCGTTCAATTCCTTGAGATAGGGTTCATTCGCGTTGACAAACGATTCCTGCTTCGTAAGGTTTACGCCCGAAGACGTTGCAGGCAAAACGGGTTTCTCTTCCACCTTCCATTGCAGGGCCGAACCCTGAGACGACGAAGACGATGTGCCGCCAGAAGGAAGCAGGCGACCGCTTCCTCCGCCCAAATCCTGTGCGGTCCCCAAAAAGGAGAAAAACAGACTGGTCATCAAGGTGATACGAAGCAGGTACATCCGTTACGATTTGTGGCTAAATTAACAAAAACCGTCGCTTCTCCTTATAAAATAACATTTCCTTAATTAGGGCAGTAGTTTGAGGATAAGCGACTCCGAAGGTGCTACTTCCAGCGAAATAGTCCCTTCGCCGTTGCGCACCACCAAACGCGCGGACCCGCCATACAATTGCTCTTTGAGTTTGTGGGTGCCATCGGCCAACCCCCATTCGCGGATGATTTCCGCAGGGATGCGAAGCTCGATACGACTGGTCGTAAGCCACGAGAAATTCGCTACGATTATCAGTCGTTCGTCGCCTGCCCAACGCACATACGAGTAGAGTCCGGGATCGTAATCTGCCGTATGCGCCCGGTTATAGCCCTGTATTTCGCGGAACGCACCCGTCAGGGCTTTGCTCGACAGCGTAAAGTTCAGCAGCCTTTTATAGAAGTCCCGCAGGTCTTTTTCCTTTTGCGACAACTGTCCGCCGTCGAACTTCCCGCCGTTCATCCAGCGTTGGTGGTGCGGCACGCCCACATAATCGAAGATGGAGGTACGGGTGGGGTTACCGAATCCGGCTTTCTCATGTCCGGGCTCGCCTACTTCCTGTCCGAAATACACCATCGTCGGCGATGTCGAGATCGTAGCCGAAACGACCATCAGCGGCTTCCCTTTCTCGGGTGTACCGGCGAAATCGGCACTGGCGAGGCGTTGTTCGTCGTGGTTATCGAGGAAGTGCAGCATGTGGTGTTCGATGTCGACATTGCGATGCTGTATATCCGACAGGCCGTCGGGCAGCGCCTTGCCCTGGATGACCGCTTTGAGTGTATCGTAGAACTCCACTTTATCGTATAGGTAATCCATCAGTCCGTAGCGGAGGTAATTTCGGTACTCCTGTGGGTTGTACACCTCCGCCATCAGGAAGGCGTTCGGGTTTTTCATTTTGATGGACGAATTCATATAGCTCCAGAACTCGTATGGAACCATTTCCGCCATGTCGTAGCGGAAGCCGTCGACCCCTTTTCCGATCCAGTAGAGGGCGATGTCGCGGAACTTCTTCCACGAGGATGGTACGTCCTTATCGTTCCAGAACGCAGCGTGGGCGCGGTAATCCTGACGGTCAAAATCGGCGGGTAGCGATGGGAAATCCTTGCTGCCGTCGGGGCGTATACCATAGTTGATTTTTACGGTTTCATACCAATCGTCGATATTCGGCTTGGCGAGACGGGAGCCGTTACCCGTCCACTTGGCGGGATTCTCACTGAAGCGAACGTCGACCAGCGGGTTGGATTCCCCGCCCAGCGGCCGGTACGAATCCGATGTGGGCACTTCGAATGGCACACCCGGGATATAATAGAAATCATTGTCGCGGCGGTATTCTACCGAGGTATCGTCATCGGCACCAAAATCGCGTACGCACTCAAAAAAAAACGTGATGCCCGCCGGGTTTTGCCGCTTGTGCA
>DATGXZ010000251.1:0-6545 GCA_035298445.1 Flavobacterium sp. | reverse complement strand
GCTATGCGCTATTGGCCGGTAATACCCGCTTTGATGGGGGTGATGGATAATGTCTCGACGGGTCATCACGCCCATTTCCGGCATAGTGCCGGGAAAAACCGAAGGGTGATTTTTTCCAGTAAGCTGTGGCGCCCGGAAAACGTATCGGACCCAGAGAAAAAAGCGCAACGCGAAGCGATTAACCAAGAGCGTATCGACCTCGTTCGCGAACTACGGCATGTGTTGGGTGATAACTTTGTGGGTGGTATACGGGAAGACGAATTGTCCCGGGAGTTGTCACCTGACCTATTACTCGACAGCCGCCAATCCCATAAGGCCTATTATCGCCGAGTGCTGGCGGGTTGTGGAATTGGAGTAGCAAACGCAGGACTTGAGGATTCCATCGGTTTTAAGTTCGCGGAATATGTGGCCAACGGCTCGGCACTCCTCAGCAACGATATTTCAAAATACGTACTTCCCGGTAAATTTAGGGAGGGCGAACACTATCTTACGTATCGTGACGTTCCGGATTGTGTATACAAAGTAAGGCAGCTTCTGTCAAATGACGACGTCAGGATCGCGATGGGTAAGGCCAACGAGCGCTACTACGATGAGGTATTGGAGCCGGCGACGAATATGAAGCGGATCATCGACTGCGTTCTCGGGGATTTGCGTTTCAAAGGTTAAGGTTTTAACGCTATATTTACGGCTGATTGGGACACCACCTACTATCCTTCATGAAGACAGCCGAAGAAATCCTTGAAACCAACAAAAAGCAGCGTGAATTCTACAACCACCAGACCAGGCAGAATCTGGCAACACGCCTGTGGGCGTGCCTTCGGAACGGATTATTGAACCGAACGCGTAAAGCGGTAGGCATACAAGAGGAGGTATATGAAACGCACCGGCGTTGGATAGGCGATATCGCTACCAAAAAAGTGTTGGATCTCGGTTGCTTCGCGGGTAACTATTGGTCGATTTACCTTGCGGAAAACGCCAAATCTTATCTGGGTATTGATCTTAGTGATGTGGGTATAGGACGGCTCAATGCCCGACTCACCCACTTTCCGAATGCTGAGGCCCGGGTCGTAGATTTCCTGTCGCCGGAGTTCTTCGATACCGACTTTGACCTGATTTATGCCTATGGCGTATTACATCATTTCCCCAACACAGACTTGTTGATTGCCCGTTTGCAGGAGAAATTGGCCCCCGGCGGTGAAATCATCGCGTATGACCCCCTCGAAACCAGTGTGCCTCTCAAACTGCTTCGAAGCCTATACAGACCCTTCCAGTCGGATGCGGAATGGGAATGGCCTTTTTCCCGAAAGACGTTTCGAAAGTATCGTGACGGATTTGACCTCATCGAACATCACGGTATTCTCGGACGCGCTAAATGGGTAGCCTTACTTGGGTTTCTGCCCCTCTCACAGGAATCAAAGGTCCGGATGGGCCGTCGTTGGCACCGCTACGACTGGGAAATGTCAGGTGTCAGTGACCGTGCGTTGTTCGCCTGTATGCATCTTACCATGCGTCTTAGGAAAAAACAGTCCCGAACGTTGCCATGAGATTTGCGATCGTCACGCACGTCCCCCATTTCCGTAAAGATGGAAGGTACTTTGCATACGGTCCATATGTGAGGGAGATGAATATTTGGGCACAACATGTATCAGAATTCATTATCGTCGCGCCGCTGTCCGAACGTGAACCTACGGCACTTGATTTGGCCTACACTATCGAAACAATTGATTTTCGGACGGTGCCCGCGTTCGATTTCACCCGTCTCTCGAGCGCAGTAGCCGCTGTAGTTTCGGTTCCCCTGAACTTTTTTACTATCATCTCGGCTTTTCGTCGTGCTGACCACCTTCACCTCAGGTGTCCGGGAAATGTGGGACTTCTGGGGTGTGTAGCACAATTTTTTTTTCCGCGAAAACCCAAAACCGCCAAATATGCGGGTAACTGGGATCCGCAAGCTTCACAACCGCAGTCGTATAGACTACAGAAAGCACTGTTGTCGAGCACGTGGTTTTCCCGTCGGATGAAAGTGCTGGTGTATGGCGAATGGATCGGGAGCACACGTAATATAGTGCCCTTTTTTACAGCCTCTTACCGCGAGGATGAAAAAATCGAAATTGCGGTGAGGGAATTGCGCGGCCCTATCCGGTTTATTTTTTCAGGGGCACTCGTACCAGGTAAAAAACCGTTGTATGCTCTTGAAATCCTAAAGGGGTTGTACCGAATGGGCCTCGACGTGTCGCTTTCGTTTTACGGATCGGGGCCTGAACAGGCCCTACTTGAACAGGAGATTGCTTCCCATGGGTTGCAGCATGTCGTCTCTTGTAGGGGCAGTGTGTCGGCATCTGAGATGAAAAAAGCATTCCAGGAAAGCCATTTCACCTTACTTCCCTCCATAAGTGAAGGCTGGCCCAAAGCAGTAGCGGAAGCAATGTTCTGGAAGAGCATTCCAACTGCGTTCCCTGTGTCCTGTATTCCCTATATGCTCGGTGACGGTAACCGCGGTATCATTCTTTCGGGGGATATAGATAGCGACATCATGACGTTGGCAACGCTGTGTTCAGACCCATCATTATACCGTCAGAAAGCCGAAGAAGCAGCCCGTTGGGCGCAACAATTTACGTTGGACCGTTTCGGTACGGAGATCCAAAAGTTGGTACAATGAGGATTTTACAACTAATAGATACCCTGGCACCCGGTGGGGCAGAACGCATGGCGGTAAACTATGCCAATGCCATATTCCGGGCAACCGGTTACTCCGCTATTGTAGCGACACGGCGCAGCGGACCTTTGGCGACACTTTTAGAGCCGCACGTAAGGCAACTTGACCTTAGGAGACGGCACACACTAGACCTTAGGGCGCTCTTCAGGCTACGTCGTTTCATAGTGAGTGAAAGAATTACGGTATTACACGCCCATTCGACGTCGCTGTTTCTGGCCATCCTGATCAAACTTACCCTGCCTTCCGTGACAATTTTGTGGCATGACCATTATGGTGATAGTGAGTTTCTTGACCGTAGGCCGGCAAAAATGATACGTCTTTGCCTGCCGCTCGTGGCCTCGGTAATTGCTGTTAACCAGAAGCTGGAAGAATGGGTACGACGCCAGGGGCATAAATCGGTCATTGTTCTGCCGAATTTCACATCTCCTCCCAATACGGTCGCGGCTCCGTTGGTAACCCTTGGGGGAACATCAGGAAGTCGCATCATCTGCCTGGCGAACTTACGCCCGCAGAAAGACCATTTTATGCTCTTGGATGCCATGCAATTGGTGCTACAATCAAATCCAGGCGCTACGCTCCATCTGGTCGGTCAGGACTTCGCAGACAACTATTCGCGAGCGGTACGCGACAGAATTGAATCCAATAAAGACCTCTCCACATCCGTGTTCCTCTACACCGATTGCTATGACAGCTTTGAGTTGATTAGACAGTGCGATATAGGGGTGTTGTCGTCCCGTTCCGAAGGCCTGCCGGTTGCACTGCTCGAATACGGAATCTGTGGTAAGCCCGTTGTCGTAACCGGTGTAGGGGATATCACCCGTGTCGTGGAGAATGACGTAAACGGATTGTGTTGTATCCCAGGTGACGCGGTTGCGTTTTCAAACGCAATCCTCCGGCTTCTTGATAGCACAAAGTTGCGTTCAGACCTGGGGGAAGACCTGTATAAGCGAATTGACACCTATTTTTCGGAAGTGAACGCGATGATACCGTATTTTCGCCTTATCAAATCACCAGGAGATGCGTAGTTTCAATTCCTATTTTTGGATGGTGATCACGCATGTAGCCATCGGCACCATCTGTTACCTCGTATCGGCTGTGGCAATGGCATTAAGTGTAGTGATAGTTGTCGGAGGCCTCATTTATATCGTCAAAAAACAGAACAAACAGCATGAAGCATTGCTGGTGGCGGCATACATAACCGGCGCGGAGGTTTTCCTCAGGGCGGCGCATGGTGTACCTTTTTATGAGTATGGTAAGTACTGTGTCGCATTAGTTATCGGTTTTGGCTTGTATTTCAATGGATTCTCAAAAAACGCCACTGCGTATTGGATATTCCTGCTTTTGCTTATACCGGGTGTCATCCTCGGAAATTCGGTTTTAAGTAGTTCCATTGAAAACCGCAAGATTATATCTTTTGTTATATCAGGCCCCCTGTGTCTAGGTCTCTGTACGTTATATACTTATCAGCGTAGAGTCACCTTACAGCAGTTTTACGATATCCTTCTTGCAATGGCGCTGCCCGCAATCTCCCTAACCGTTTTTGTGATTTTGTTTACACCTAACCTACGGGATGTGTTGACCGGCACAGGTTCTACCGCTGCGACGTCCGGCGGCTTTGGTCCCAATCAGGTGTCGACAATCCTCGGATTGGCGATGTTTATCTTCGTTTCACGCGCATTGCTTCAGTCTCCGGATATAAGGTTCATAGGGCTTAACCTCTTTGTTGCTTCTGTGGTGGCGTTCCGCGGTATCAACACGTTTTCACGTGGCGGTATGATTACAGGGATTGTGATGCTGCTAGCCCTGCTTTACGGTTTGTATCAGCAGGTGCGCGGCATTACAAGGGTTCGTATCTTATACGCTTTCGGAGGAATAGCAATGGTGGGTATGTTTGTCTGGTCTTACTCACTTATAAAAACGGATGGTTTGATTGGTAAACGATATGCCAATCAGGATGCGTCGGGCAAAGTCAAGGAAAGCCGTCTGACCGGACGCGAGGAGATTGCCCAGATGGAGATTGATGCCTTTCTTGAAAACCCGATCCTGGGAGTTGGGGTCGGTAAAACCATTGACATGCGTGAAGAAGAATCCGGAACAAATACGGCTTCTCATGACGAGATAACCCGTATGCTGGCGGAACACGGGTCGTTGGGTATCATGATGTTACTTATCTTGATCTTTACACCGATTATCCTTCGTCTTGACAACAAACAAAACTTCATGATGTTTCCGCTATTGATTTTTTGGTTTTTGACCATTAACCACTCCTCTATGAGAATAGCGGCATCGGGGTTCGTCTACTCCCTTTCCCTCTTGAAAATTCAATTTCCGGCATCATTGAAACCCAAGCCGCGTAGGTTTCCCGGTATGACAAACAATCCGACATCGTAATAAACAGGGGCAATTTGCGAACAATGGTCCGACGTCAAGAGGCGAATCTGTCGTACGAAGGAAATTACAGCGGTTGGACGATCAAAGACTGCAGAATCACTATTTTTCTTTAATTTGGCGGCGAACTTCAGAAGTCCGATGCACCCCACCAGTAAGATCCATTTTGAAATTTCCGAGAGGAAAATACTCCTCCGGATTTTCGACGTGGCTTCTGTTTTTGGGGCTTTATTTCTCCTCGACAAGTTTGTCGACTTCGATTACTTCAGCTTTCAACGGGGGGACTATTACGAGTTGACGGTACTGGCGCTCTACATCAACATCCTCGGTACGGTATTCGAGATGTACAACCTACAGGTAGCCAGTAACCAGTTGCAGGTTATCCGAAGTATCTTGTTTACGGCAACCGCGACCGGTATTTTTTACCTGTTGACGCCGTTTTTTACGCCTTTCCTACCGCTGAACCGTATCCAAATCGTCTACTTCTTCCTCGGACTTTTTGCCGGGTTGTTTGTATGGCGTTTTTTCTATCAGGCGTTTCTGGCGTCGCACCGATTTGAAAAAAAAGTGGTTTTGATTTGCGACCGCGAATTACTGCCCTCTTTGATCGCCTACCTCGCCGACGCCGATCCGCACTATCGCGTGGTGGGATACATCAATCCGGATGAATCTGATCACGGTACCGTCAAAGCGGATGTGCAGGTAATCGGAGTGGGGGAGGCCGCTTCCTTTGTCACAGAGAACGGAATATCCGAAGTGGTGGTCGACTCGAAAAAAGCGAAGCGGATGACGGTGTTCCTTTATACCCAACTTGTCTACCTGCTTGAGAATGGGGTTATTATCCGCGACTTCGCACAGGTCTACGAATCGATGATGCAACGCATTCCGATGGAGCACTTCGCGACTGATTTCTACCGCTACTTCCCGTTCAGCAGAAGCAACAACAACAAGCTGTATCTCCTTATCGTAAAGGCACTGGAAATGCTATTTTCATTTGCGGGCCTGGTCGTCATGAGCGTGCTGCTTCCGTTTATCCTTTTAGGGAATCTACTCGGAAACCGGGGTAAATTGTTCTATGTGCAGGAACGCGTGGGCAAGAACGGAAAAGCGTTTCGTATCTATAAATTCCGGACGATGGTGCGCAACGCCGAACACAACGGTGCGGTTTTCGCCTCCACCAACGATGTGCGGGTGACGCCCTTCGGGAAGTTTTTACGGAAGACGCGTCTCGATGAAATGCCACAGTTCATCAACATCCTCAAAGGCGATATGGCGTTTATCGGTCCACGCCCGGAACGCCCGATATTCGTCAACGAGTTATCAAAACGGATGCCCTTCTATGAAACCCGGCACGTCATCAAACCGGGCATTACAGGTTGGGCACAGGTCAAATACCCTTACGGGCAAACCATGGACGACAGCCTGATCAAATTGCAATACGACT